>JAZSQN010000132.1:0-13679 GCA_045537995.1 Congzhengia sp.
GTCTATTATTACTGTAGGAGCAGCTGTTGCTGCTCCTACCATTGAGGTAACAGGCAGCGGTTACGATGTAACTGTAAAAGTAATATCAGATGTATCAGGAACAATGACAGCGCAGTTAGTGAATGCAGCTAATGATACACTTTATGGTATGGAAGCAGAAGACACACCTGTTCCGTTCTTAAATGGTAAATTTGAATATACATTTAATTTTAGAATGGGTGATACAGCGCCTGCAGGAACATATACTGTTCGTGTAGGTAATAATGTTCCGACAACAACACAGAGTTTTTCATATCCTTTTGTTGTTAGCGGTGATTTAGGTGGTCCTGGAGGCGGTTCAAATCCTATAGATAAGCCTACAGATCCGGATAAGGGTGTGGATATTCTTCCTACTCAGCCTACTGGACCCGTGTTCAATGATTTATCACAGGCTGAATGGGCTAGAGAAGCTATCCAGTATTTAGCTGCAAAAGGTCTTGTTGCAGGCAAATCAACAGGCAAATTCTGTCCTAATGATTATGTGACAAGAGAAGAAGGTGCAAAAATTATTACAGGTGCGTTTGACCTTGTAAACAAATCTGCTTCTTCTAATTTTACAGATGTAGCAAATAACAGATGGAGTTATATGTATGTTTCATCAGCGTCAAGTCTAGGCATCATTAACGGAGATGGCACATCATTCCGTCCCACAGCTACAATGACAAGAGAAGAAATGGCAACAATTCTTCACCGTGTATATGTTTTGTTAGATGTTAAAATTTCTGGCGAAGCTATGAAGTTTAATGACGATAATAAGGTTTCATCATGGGCTAAAGAAGCTGTAAGTGCTTTAAGCGGTGCAGGCGTTATTAATGGTATGGGAGATGGTACATTCGCTCCTAAATCATCCGTAACACGCGCGCAGTTAGCAAAAGTAGTTTACGAGATCTTAAAGCTTATGGGAGGTGCTTGATAACCTATGAAAAGGAAGTTATTAACCACATTCCTCGCACTCGTTATGTTGGTTTCTTCTATACCATCTGCGATGGCGGCGAAGAAAAATGACCCTTCAACTTATGTTGACCCTGACAATATATGTTGGTCTTGGGGTAGCTTTGAAAAAGAAGAATCACTTATGAAGTTAGGTCTTCTACAGGATAAGGGTACAATACTCTCTTTGGCTGAGGGTGGTTACCGCGGTGGAGACAAGTGTCTTTCGATAAATTCACTTTTGTCGACAACAGGTAAGGGAAATCATGATGATGTCACAATTTATTTTCCTGCGACAAAAGGTGAAATATATGATATTTCATTCTATGCAAGAACTGACACACCTGAGGTAAATGCTGTAGAGCTTATTATGTACTATTCTACAGGCGGTGCAAGACACTTAACATCTTGTTCGGTTACTGACGAGTGGTCGAAGTTTAGCTATACATTTAATTATAATGGTAAAGACAGTAGTGGTAACGAGATAAGCGCTACAGAGGAAATGAATACCAGAATATTAATTCGTTTTCATGGTACTGTATACTACCAGTCATATATTGACGAATTCTCTATCATACCTAAGGGCAAGGTTCCCGATGCAGACTATGGTTCAATTGCTGCAGGCATAGAGGGTGCTGATCTTTACAAGGATGATTCTAAATCTGTTGATGTAGAAAATTTAGAGTTCAGTGATGTTAAGGGTCACTGGGCGGAAACAGTTATAGAAGATCTTGCTACATATGACTACATAAACGGTGTTGGCGAAGGAAAATATTCTCCTGAATCAAACTTAACAAGAGCACAGTTTATAAAAATGGTAGCAGATACATATAAAGAAGAGGCAACAGAAGAAGATAAAGAAGAAGATAAGTTTGAATATGACGGAAGATTTTCTGATGTTGCGGGCGATGAATGGTTTGCAGAAGCAATTGTTAAAGCAGATTCATTAGGCCTTATTGACGATGCTTTAAAGGTTGGCGGAAAAATCGAGCCCGATAAAGCAATAACAAGAGAAGAAGCTGCTTCAATCGCAGCAAAAGTAGCAAAAGATCGCGGTGCAAAGCCAAAGGCAAATGCAGTAACATCTTTCGATGATGAAGATAAAATTTCTGACTGGGCAAAAGAAAGTGTTAAGAAAGCTGCTTCATTTGGCTTAATCAGAGGTTATACAAATGGCACATATAAGCCAGAAAACAAAATTACCCGTGCAGAAGCTGCACAGATTCTTTTCAGAATTGTTGAAGTAGATTCAAAGATGCATATTTATGTCGATGCACAAAACGGTGATGACAGCGGCGATGGTACTGCTGACAGTCCGCTTAAAACAATAGCTGCAGCGCGTGATATGGCAAAAGTATATGCACCGAATATGCAGAATAACATTAAAGTTTTAATGCGCGGCAGATTCCGCTTAAACGAAACACTTAAATTTGGTGTAGAAAACTCAGGCGGAAACGGATACAGCATTATCTATACATCATGGGGTACAGAAAAACCTGTCATTACAATGGCTGATGAATTTTCAGGCTTTGAGCTTCATGATGAAAAATTAAATATCTATAGAACATATATAGGTGTCGGTAAAGATTCAAGACAGGCATATTTCAACGATGTAAAGGGTATAAGAGCAAGAACCGTAGGATATGTTACAAACGGTGAATTCTTCGGAGACTATTGGCTCTGCGATGACGAGTATCTTTTAGATCTCGCGCATCCTTTAGATGTTGATATGATATTCCTTTATAACTATTGTTATCTTCGTCTTTTAATAGGCGGACTTTCAAAGACAGAAGAGGGAAGAATCAGAATTGATCCTAATGCTAACTACTATAAAATAAGTAGTATTAAATCTCGTATAAGTCAGGGTGCAAACACTCCTAAGGCGCTTCCTATGCAGCTTGAAAATGCATATGAGTTCTTAAATGAAAAGGGCGAATATTTCATAGACAAGTACGATGGATATTTATACTATATCCCGAGAACCGGCGAAGATATGAGCGATATGGTAGTTAAGGTTCCGTTAGATGAAAACCTTGTTGAAATTAAGGGTAACAGTTTCGAAGATACAGTAGGCAACCTTACATTCGATAACCTTGTGTTTGAAGGTGCGTCTTGGATGAGACCTACAGTATTGGGCGGTCATAATGCTTCTCAGAACAACCATGTTGCAGAAGCAGGTTATTCTGCATCATTCTATACAACACAGGGTGCTGTTCACGCTGAACAATGTAGATATATTACATTTACAAAGAACACCTTTAGACAAATTGGTACCACAGCACTTACTGTAATAAACGGTTCTAAGCATATTGATATTATCGGTAACAGATTTGATGATATTTCTGCTGGTGCAATGATGGTTGACGCTCCTGGTAGGGGACAGCCATTTACTCCTGACAGAAGATCAGCAAAGACATTATGTGAATATATAAGGATAAACAATAACTATATCACAAATATCGGTATTGACTATAAGTCAGCATCAGCAATTTCAATAGCTGTTCCACAGCATGTTGAAATTCGCCACAATGAAATTGCGTATATACCTTATACAGGTGTCCATGTTTCATGGGGTTGGGCAAACTATCCCAGAACTGGTACAACACTTTACGATGTTCATATAGATTATAACTATATACATGACACATTCATCGAAAAGTTAAATGACGGTGCGAATATCTATGTGGTAGGTGCAAGCTCAATTGAGTCAGGTGACATTCATAATAAAGCACCTAACAACACAATGTTTGGTAACTACTTAACAAACTCATGGACCGCTTCTTATATCTATCCTGACGATGGTACAACAAGATGGCATATAAGAGACAATGTTGGTGACGCGAGTATGGTTAAAGAGCTTGAAAACGACCTAGTTTCTTCAGTTTTAACACCTTGGTTCTTACACATCCATACATCAACTGTAAAGCATATGACAATTGTTAACAATTTCGCTACACATGATTATGCTTATAAGTACGGTTGGATGAACGGATTAGAGTGTGAAATTGAACCCCTACACATCATTGATGATGGAAACTGGCCTGATGAAGCAAAGGCAATTATGGCAAATGCAGGTATAGAACCTGAATATCAGGGATGGTTCGATGACTTAAATAACGAACCTGCTATGGCGATTGCAACAAACAGAGCTCAGGCAATCTCACTTGAAAGACCTTATGATGCGGGTATTATAGTAGTAAGCAGAGAGCATGGTAAAACATTCCCGATTACAGATTATGAGATTGACTGGTGGATTGATGATCCCGAAGCTATTACAATGGATGAAAACGGCTTTATAACAGCGCACAAAAACGGTGTATATGAAGCAGTAGCTGCTGTAACAGTTAACGGTCATACATACTTGCATAATTACAGATTTGAAGCAGGTAACGAAATATTAGATGTTAAGTTAAATACTGATATCATCAACATAGTTAACGATTCAGTAACTGACTATCAGGTTCTTGCTTACAACTCATTTGGTACGGCTGTTGATGTAACATATGAGGCAAAGGCAGAATTTGTTTCGAATGATACAAATATTGTTAAGATTCGTCAGGCATGTCCTGATGGTATACCATCTCACCAGGTATGGAGAATTTATGGTCTTGCTAAGGGTTCTACAACGATTACAGGTCATATTTCATACGAAGGCTTTGAAAAAGACTTAGTAATTCCTGTTAATGTAGTTACCTACGGTAGTGAAGAAGCGCTTACACTTCCTTACAGAAATATAGACCTTACAGTTGGTTGGAAGATTGAGGGAGCTCCTACAGGAGACGGCGGTGCTAAGATATCAGGTAAGCCTAACCATTACATTGGTGGTGCAGGTGTAAACAATGAACTTATTGCATTCGACTTTATGTGTGAACCTGGTCACTCATGGCCTGCATTTTCACTCTTAGAAGACGATATGATGCGTGACTACAAGTCAAACTCATGTTACTTGGTTGGCTTCAGAACAGAGTTTATAGAATTGCAGAAATTTGTCGGCGGCGAAAGAACACTATTCTTCGGTGATCCTATTGTAACAATCAACCCACTTGCAGGTCCTGGTGTTCCGTATGAACAAAACGGAGAAAAGATATTTGAATACGGAAAACGCTACAGTGTTATAGTGGGTGCTATTGAAGGAGAAAATGGAACGAGAATTGTCCTTACAATCAACGGTAAGAATATACTCGACTACACAGATACTACTCCGACAAGAGTAAAAGCAAACAAGAAGACTATGTTCTCAATTTACAACCCCGGCGACAGTAATGGTGGTTTCACATTCTGGCCGTACAGCGGCATTGGTACAGACACTGAAGAATAATTAGATTTATTTCTTCTAAAGAAACTAATTTTTCTACTGATATGCTGCAAAATTTGCAGCATATCAGTAAGATGCATAAACGATATAAATAATAAGGAGGAAGAAGCATGGCAAAATCTAAGATATTCAATAAAACTGCCGCTTTAGTTATAGCTATTGTTTTAGTTTTTTGTTTTGCTGCAAGTGCAACTGCAGAAATTGCTTTTAAAACAACTGTAGACTATTCAAATTATAATGTAGGAACTCCGAATGATGTAACAGTAAAAGTTGATGTTACAGGAGTTACTGCAGGTTCTGATGTGGCATACCAGGCAAAGAAAGTGTCTGACGGCACAGATGTCTTTGTAGACCAGAAGACAGCGGATGCAAGCGGTAAGGTTTCATTTACAATTGATACAGATAAAGCTAATTTAAATATTAATGATACAAACAACACTAATGTAAGCGTTGCTGATGAGACTATGGATACAGCTTTATCAAGCTATGACGGTTTAAGAGGTTACACTGTTACACATGGTGCTGAGGAAAAAATTCCTGCAGCAAATGGTGTGGTAGAGTTTACTGTTCCATATTCATACGGCGGTGTTATAGACACATATGAGATTGCGCCTGCAGACGGTGCAGTTGTTGAAAGTGTAACATTAACACCTGTTGATTCGACAAATGCTACATTAAAGGTAACTCTTACACAGATTACTAAAAACATAACTGTTACATATACAGAAAAAGCAATCGAATTAGATCAGGATCCTATAAGCACATTCACAGATTCCGGCGTAACTGCAGGAGTATATGTTGATAACTATAGTGCAGAAGATCTCAACGCGGTTTTAGTTGTTGTTATCTATGATGACAATGGTGCAGTTTTAAAGTATGACTTTAAACCAATAACAGTTTCAGCGGGCGTTACATCGTTTACTGATCAGTTTACTGTTAATTTAGATGGCATTACTTTAAACGGCACAACACCTATTGGATATGCGAAATCGTTCTTCTGGGACTGTGGAGCAGATACAACACCTGATTTGTTCAATTCAACAATGACTGAATTAGCATCAACACAGGAAGCTTTAAAACAGTAATATAAAAAGAGAGTCGAACATTCGACTCTCTTTTTTTCAAATTTCTACAAAAAACTATTGACAAAAGCACTTTAACATAGTAAAATAATAAAGTAAATTAATATTGTGTTAAGTGAAGGTTGCAGGAAATAAGGGAAAACCCTTTCCGAAGGAGTAACGCTCTCAGGTACAAAGGACTGCAAGCGGATAACATTCTGGAGAAGCTCGAAGATTTCGAGTGCCGAAGGTGCAAAGCGTAAAGCTAATCTCTCAGGCAAAAGGACAGAAAATATTAAATGACACACTAGTGTTATGTTTCCTTTTGCATTGCATTTTCGCAATGCTTTTTTCTTTGCTTAATTTAATGTTAAAAAAATTTAGGAGGAAAACAATGGAAAATTTCTTAGCAATGGTTGAAAAAATCAACTCAATCATAAATGGTTGGGTATGGGGTCCTGTGATGCTCGTATTCTTGGTAGGTACAGGTATCCTCATCACATGCGGACTCAAATTCTTCCAGGTATCAAAGATTAAATACTGGATGAAAAACACATTTGGCATTATGTTCAAAAAGAACGAAAAAGATACAAGCGGAAAAACAATCACACCTTTCCAGGCTATTTGTACAGCTTTAGGCGGTACGGTTGGCGTTGGTAATGTTGTAGGTGTTACAACAGCTATCGTAGCAGGTGGTCCCGGTGCAATTTTCTGGATGTGGATTGCAGCGTTCTTTGGTATGATGACAAAATATTCAGAAATCGTTCTTGGTATTTTCTACCGTAAAAAGTCAGTTGACGGCGAATGGCTCGGCGGTGCTATGGTTTACTTAAAAGAAGGTTTTTCGGGTAAAAAAGGTTTTAAGGTACTCGGTACAGTATTAGGTGTTCTCTTTGCAGTTTTCTGTATTTTAGCATCATTTGGTATCGGTAATATGAGTCAGATCAACACAATTGCTGCTAACTTCGAACAGACATTCAGTATTCCTGCAGTTGTTACAGGTGTTATCTTGATGTCTTTGATGGCATTTATGGCTTTAGGCGGATTGAAGAGAGTAGCTTCTTTCACAGAATTACTTGTTCCCTTTATGTCTATCTTCTACATCATTGGTGCAGTAGTTATCGTGGCTCTTAACTTTGACCAGATAGGAAGTGCTTTTGTGGCAATCTTCAAGGGTGCTTTTGGTTTGAACGCTGTTGCTGGCGGTGCAGTTGGTACAGCAATTATGTTAGCAGCACAAAAAGGTATTGCTCGTGGTGTATTTTCAAACGAAGCAGGTCTAGGTTCATCAGCACTTGTACACTCTTCAGCAAATGTTAAAGAACCTGTAAAACAGGGTGTATGGGGTGTATTTGAAGTATTTGTTGATACAATCGTTATCTGTAGCTTAACAGCTTTGGTTATCCTTACATCAGGCGTAATCGATCTTTCTACAGGTCTTGTTGCAGAAATATACAGCAATGATGCTGTATCTGTATTAGTAACAAAAGCATTCCAAAACACATTTGGTGTTGTAGGTGGATGGTTTGCTACAATTGCAATTTTCTTCTTTGCAATTTCAACAGTTATCGGCTGGTTTATTTACGGTTCAAAATCTTGTGAATTCCTTTTTGGTAAAACCACAACAGATGTATATAGGGCGATTTTTATCAGTATGGTAATGGTTGGTGCTACAATGAATCTCTCGCTTGCTTGGGACATCTCAGATACATTCAACGGTCTTATGGCAATTCCCAACTTGATTGGTGTATTAGCTCTTGCAGGTACAGTATTTAAAATCACAAAGAACTTCTTTGCAAGAAAGAATGGTGCAGACATCAAACCTATGCTTTCAGCATATGACGATATTCAGGCAGAAATGGAAGCAAAAGAAGACTAATTTCTATATTCAAATAAAAAAAGAACCGAAAGGTTCTTTTTTTATTTCCAAAAAATTTGACATAAAATTAAGGATGCTATGATTCCGACAATATCTGCAATGATGGCGGCAAAAACAGTGTATCGCGTGTTTTTGACCTTTGTTACACCGTAATATACAGCAAGTGCATAAAATGTTGTTTCTGATGAACCTAACATTACAGATGCAATTTTGCCTGCATACGAATCAACTCCGGATGTTTCAAATATATTTTTAATCATGGCTATTGCACCTGAACCTGAGACGGGTTTTAAAAGTGCTAAAGGCAGAACATCTGCAGGAAATCCAAACAACGACAAAATAGGGGACAAAATTTTTGCAATATAGTCAAGGAGTCCAGATGCACGAAGCATTGATATAGCAACTACAAGCCCGACTAATGCTGGTAAAATTGAAAAACATGAAGTTGCACCTTTATGAGCTCCGTTTAAAAATACATCGAAAATATTTATTTTTTTTAATGAAGCATAACCTAAGATAAATATAAAAATGAACGGTAAAATATATGAGGTCACAAACGCTGTCTCCTTGCACAGAACTTGGCACACAAAATCCCTGATAATACTGAGAGGGCAGACGCTATCCAGACAGGTATCATAATTTCAAACGGGTAAGCCGAATTAAAGGCGGCCCTTATAGTTAAAAGTGTAGTTGGTATAAGGGTAATTGAGGCAGTATTTATTACTACAAACATACACATTTCATCAGAAGCGATTTCTGGTGTTAAGTTTCTTTTTTCAAGTTTTTTCATAGCAGAAAGTCCTAATGGTGTGGCGGCATTGGAAAGACCTAGAAGATTTGCTGTTATGCTCATGCATATTGCGCTTTTAGCAGATGAGCCGTGAGGAATATGAGGAAATAGCCAATTGACAACCGGAGTTAAAACTTTTTCTATTTTTTTTGTTAATCCAGATTTTTCTGCTATTTCTAAAAGTCCTGTCCAAAGGCACATCATACCCAAAAGGGAAATTGTTAAATCTACTGCGGATTCTGCTCCCGAAAAGACACTTTTTGTGACTTCTTCGGTAGTTCCTGCAAAAAACGAAAATATATAAGAAATTATGATCATAAAAACCCAAATAGCGTTCATATCACACCTCCTTTAAAAAATATTCCTAAGTATGCAAAAATATACTTTAAAAATATTGATTTTTGTGAATAGTTGGAGTATAATAATAGGGTATTCAATCAAAATTAATTCAAAAGGAGATGAGCTTATGGAAACGAACAAACCCAAACCTCGAAGTTGTAAAACATGGGGAATCTGTAAGCTTTTTTGTCTCTGTCTTTAAAGATTTATTTGCTTCTCTTCCCCTGACAAAGAATTAAATAAGGGGGAAATTTCTATGGACATCACAGAAATCATCATTGAAAACAAAACAGAAGATGTAATTCAATTAATAGAAAACGACCGTTATGTTGACGCCAGAAAGATTCTTATAAATATGAATGAGGTAGATATCGGTCTTCTTTTTGACGAAATACCCGAAGATAAAATGCTAAGGGTATTTAGAATGTTGCCTAAAAACTTGGCGGCAGAGACATTTTCATATATGAGATCCGAACAACAGCAGTTTATAGTTGAGTCTATTACGGAACGCGAAATAGTAAGCATTGTAGATGAAATGTTTATGGATGACGCAGTAGACTTCTTAGAGGAAATGCCTGCAAATGTCGTAAAAAAGGTTTTGAAGGTAACAGACCCTGAAACCAGAAAAACAATTAATCAGCTTTTGCGTTACCCTGAGGATTCTGCAGGTTCAATCATGACGACCGAGTTTGTAGATTTGAAAAAAGAGATGACTGTGCGTGATGCAATTCGTCACATACGGGCGACAGGTGTTGACAAAGAAACCATTAACACATGCTATGTAATTGATGAAAAAAGACATCTTGAGGGTACAATATCTATAAGAAAGCTTATTTTAAGTCAGTCAGACGAAATAATTTCTGACATAATGTCAGAGGACACAAAATATGTCTATACTCATGACGACCAGGAAACCAGTGCTAATTATATTAAAAAGTATGACCTATTATCACTTCCTGTAGTTGATGCTGAAAACAGACTCGTCGGCATTATTACTATCGATGACATTGTCGATGTAATCGAGCAGGAAACGACAGAAGATATGGAAATGATGGCTGGTATGACGCCGTCTGATAAGCCATATACTGAAGAGGGAATCACAGAGACATTTAAAAAGAGAATCATATGTCTTCTTCTTTTGATGCTTACCGCTACATTTACAGCAGGAATTCTTTCTTCATTTGAGGCATCATTAGCGGTATATCCTGCTTTGGTTGCGTTTATACCGATGCTTATGGGTACTGGAGGTAATGCAGGTGGGCAATCATCAGTAGCAGTTATAAGAAGTCTTGCTCTTGATGAAATAGGTTTTTCTGACATTTTAAAAATTGCATGGAAAGAAGCGCGCGTGGCTGTAGCCTGCGGTGTAGTAATGGCAATAGTGTGCTTTTTAAAGGTCATATTAATTGACAGATTATTTACAGATGGTATTGACATTATTGTAGCTCTTGTTGTAAGTGCTGCCATATTTTGCACTGTGGTTTTGGCAAAAATTGTTGGATGCACAATGCCTATGCTTGCTAAAAAAGTAGGGTTAGACCCTGCTGTGATGGCAAGTCCTTTTATTACAACAATCGTTGATGCGTTATCTTTGTTAATTTATTTTGCCATTGTTTCAATGGTGCTACCGTTATAGGAGAGATTTATGTTTTTTTATGATAATTATTATTTGATGCTTGTTGTACCTGCTATACTTATTTCGATGTTTGCTCAGGTGAAGGTAAAAAGCACCTATAAAAAGTATTCCGAGATAATGTCAACAGGTTCAAAAACTGCTATGGAAATTACACGCAGGATACTTGATTCAAACGGACTCCAAAATGTTGGTATAGAACATGTATCAGGCAGTTTGACCGACCATTATGACCCAAGAGTGAATGTTATAAGACTTTCTGACACGGTTTATTCAGATGTGTCGGTAGCGTCAATAGGAGTTGCGGCGCATGAAGCAGGCCATGCTGTTCAGTATAAAGAAGGGTATATTCCTATTAAAATACGCAATGCAGTTTTACCTGCTGCGAATTTAGGCTCGAAACTTTCTGTTCCGTTAATACTATTTGGTATTATATTGTCATTTGGACCGTTAGTGGATGCGGGGATACTTTTGTTTTCTTTTGTGCTGTTATTTCAGCTTATTACTCTGCCTGTTGAATTTAATGCGAGTAAAAGGGCGATAAAGACGCTTGATAATGCAAACATTTTAACAGGTGACGAGCTAATTGGAGCAAAAAAGGTGCTTAATGCGGCGGCTTTGACTTATGTTGCAGCAGCCTTGCTTTCAGCAATGCAACTTTTGCGTTTTGTCTTGTTAAACCGCAGGAGGAACTGATATGATACACTCATACATTGGTGGCGGCAAGGGGAAAACAACTGCCGCAATAGGGCTTGCTGCAAGATTTGCCGGAAGTGGAAAAAAGGTTTTGTTTATGCAGTTTTTAAAGGGAAATGAATCATCTGAATTAACCTTTTTGAAAAATACAAATATTGTCGTTAAACCTTGCCAGACATGTGTTACTGGTTTTTATTGGGAAATGAACGAAGAAGAAAAGAAAAAACTCAAAAAAGAAACCAACAACGGATTTATTTATGCGATAAAATGTGCAGAAAATAACGAGTTTGATATGATAGTATTAGACGAAATTGCAGATGCAATTGAAAACTTGTTATTGCCGGAAGATGCACTTGTAGATTTTTTAAGGATATATGGCAAGGAAAAAGAGATTGTTTTAACAGGAAGAAAAATCAGTGAAAAAATATTAGAACTTTCTGACTATGTATCGATTATAAATAAATTAAAGCATCCGTACGATAAAGGAATTGAAGCACGATGCGGAATAGAGTACTAAAATAATATTTCGGACATACCGAAATATTATTTTTTTGTAACATTTTGCATATACTATTGCATTTTACCACTATATGATGTATAATAATATTGTGTAGTTGTACAATAACAATTTTACTTAAATACATATTTAGGAGGATAAAAAAATGAAAAAGGTACTCTCGTTAATACTTGCAGTTGCAATGATACTTTCTATGACGGCGGTAGTTTCTGCGGCTAAATTTGCCGATGTTGACAGCAACTATTCATGGGCAGAAAGTGCAATTGAAGAATTATCAAATGACGGTGTTATAACAGGCTATGATGACGGCACATTTAAGCCCGGAAAAAGTATAACAAGACAGGAGGCAATCACATTGCTTTCAAAGGCATTGGGTGCCAGTGCTGAGTCAAATGAATTTATAGTAAATTTTGCATATAGAACATATGAAAAAGACTTAGAAGAATGTCTTGATTCGTATGCAGTAAAGCAGGGTGCTTATCTTGCATATAGAAAAGTTATTGAAATTGCGGAAGTTATAGATTACATATCAGTTAAAAATCGCAATTTAGAACTTAAGAGATATGAAGCTGCTATGCTGATTGCAAAAGCTTTGGGCGCAGATGCATGGCTTAAGAACAATTCCGATGTTGATACAACATTGACATACAAAGATAAAGATGAAATTCCTGCAAAGTATGTTGATTATGTTTTCTATACAACAACACTTGGAATTATGGGTGATATGGGCGATAACAAATTCGGTCCTAATGTATCGGTAACACGCGCTCAGATTGCGGTTATGATTAAAAGAATAGCAGACATGATGGAATTTGAGTTTGTAAGCGGTGTTATTTCAACTGTAGATACACTTAACAACAATCTTACAGTAAGAACAGCAGATGGAGAAACATTAAAGTTTGTTGTGAACAATTCAAATGCAATATATAAAGACGGAAGCCGTGCGACACTCAATGATTTAAATACAGGAATGGAGACAGCTTTAATTTTCTCAAAAGGTGCTCTTTATGAAATAGACACTATTTCTTATACAGAAGATGAGACTATTTCAGGTGCTTACAAAGGACAATTAACAGACAATTCGGGCACAACTATAAAAATTGCAGATGTTACATTAGCAAATCAGCCTGTTTCAAATTATAAGCTTGCACCAAATGTAATCATTGTATGTAATGGTAAGGATGCAGAGGATATTTCCGGAATAAAGTCTGGTGATTATGTAATAGCACAATTATCAGATGGTTTAGTTGTAAATCTTATTTCTGAAGCGAAAGAAAAGGTAATTGAAAACCTTAAAGTTACAGAAATCAATACAGCATCAGAAAATGGTATTGAAATTACTGCTATTGACAGTGACGATATGCTCCATAAGTATATTTTAGCAGATGATGCAATAATTACAAAGAATTTAAATACAGCACAGCTTACAGACCTTGCAGTAGGTGATACTGTAAGGCTTACACTTGAATATGGTGTAATT
>JAZSQN010000119.1:0-1961 GCA_045537995.1 Congzhengia sp.
ATATAATACTTTCCATCATCTTTCCTGATACATGTATCGGTTGTGGAAAAGCAGTAGCTAAAAGCGAATTTATCTGTTCCCGTTGCGATGGAAAGATTGATTACATAAATTATGCGTTCAAATGCAAAACCTGTCTTCGTGTGCTTGCTAACAACAAAACAGGAATTTGCGGAAATTGTTTATCTGAAAAACCGTATTATGCCCGTCTTATCTCTTGTGTAAAGTATGAAGGCTCATTAAAAAGAATGCTCAAATTATATAAGTTCCATAACAGACCTGATTTACATTTAGGTTTTAGTAAATTAGCATGCGAAAAGTTGGAGCGAGAAGGAGTCTTTTTTGACACAGTAATTCCTGTGCCTATATCAAACGATACTCTTTTAGAACGCGGATACAATCAGTCTGCACTTATTGCTAAAAGGATTGCTCAATATTTTGATGTGACTTTTTATGATGATCTTCTGGTAAAAGTTAAAAAAACACAAAAGCAATCCGCATTGAAATTTAACGAAAGAAAGAAAAATATAAAAGGTGCTTTTGGCGTTATCGAACCTGAGCGAATCAACGCATCAACTGTATTACTTGTTGACGATATTTTTACCACAGGTTTTACTATGAAAGAAGCCGCAAAAATGTGTGCACCACACTCAGATGAAATTATTGCTTTTTCCATCGCAAGAGGCTATTTAGAACAATAAAAACCCGCAACGCTTGTGCATTGCGGGATTTTTTATTGTTCCATATGTCTTCCTAAAAATGTAGCTGCAGATTGTGCTAATTTTTCTTCAATCTCACTCATTTTAGGCTGTTGCTCGTTCGAAAAAAATACAACCGAACCTATTGTGTCGCCTTCCGAAATGATAGGTGCTACAACACCTGCCGAATATTTTTCGCTTCCCTCTATTACAGGTACATTTTTCTTTTCCTGTCCCCTTGAAATAAAGGTTGTTTTTTCTTCCATAAATTTTTCAATATCTGTACTTATTTTTTTGTCTGTCAATTCCCTTTTCGGCACTCCTGATACTGCAATTACATTATCTGTGTCTGTTATGCATATCGGATAACCGCTTGTTTTGGCTAAGGTTTCGGCATAGTCGCCTGCAAACTCGGAAAGTTCACCGACAGGAGAATATTTTTTAAATATTACCTCTCCGTCTTTTCCTGTATAAATCTCTAATGGTGCACCTTCTCTTATTCTTAAGGTTCTGCGAATTTCTTTTGGTATTACAACGCGTCCTAAATCGTCTATTCTTCTTACAATTCCTGTTGCTTTCATATATAACTCCTTGCTTACAAAGTACAATTCTATTATCTGTAAACAAAGCTAAAATATACATATTAATTTAAAGATAAATGACTTTTTTGCCTTTACTTTCCGCATATGATGCAGTGTAGTATGAACCACCGCTTCTCTTTTTTACATAAGCAATCACAAAATCACTGTCATCAACCATCTGTCTGTTTCGCGCCTTCATGCATTCCGAGTTGTAAAACTCCTCTAAAATTTCTGTCTTATCTGCACGCAGCAAAATATAGTCATATATTTTTTTGTCATCTTCATTCCATTTTTCCGACTGCTTTTTGTGCGGTACATAAATGTGAAGTTTTATTTTGGGATACTTATTCTTTAATCCAAGAACTGCAAGAGCTGATATCGCATCAAAACCTAAAGCGCCGCCGTTTATAAAAACGGCGACACCTTTTTTGATTAATTCTTCAATTTTTTCGGTTAAAACGGGAAGCATCTGCTCTCTTTCGTCATTAGATAAAATTCTGTGACCTGTAAAGCAGCATGAATTCATTATTCTTCGTCCTCGTCAAACTCAATCTCAATTTTTTCGTTGCAGTTAGGGCAAACTAAAACCTCGTCATTAATCATGTCCTCGTCAAAGTAAACCTTTTCATTACATTTAGGACATTCTACTTCATAAAAGTCTAAATCTTCTTCGTCATCGTAATAG
>JAZSQN010000126.1:0-4567 GCA_045537995.1 Congzhengia sp.
TCCATATCATCGATATGGTCCATCCACTTGCTGTCTACAGATCGCAGCATCGCTACGCGTTCAATTTCTCGCATGATTTCTTCACCTACTTCAGCCTCTTTTGCTGAGTAGTTTGCTCTTGCTATTTCAGTAAGGTGATTGATCAGCGCCTCACGAGTATAATCTAAAATTTCACTATCTGTGAATTTGACCTGATCAGGCGCTAAATAAACGCTTTCTAAAAATTCTAAAAGACCTGCAATATTCCAGTGTTCCGGCATATCCTCATCTACTGCAAACCGAAGAACTGTTTCTTGCGTAAAATCTTCTATCATCTTTATGATATTTTCTTTAACGCTGTCTCCTGAAAGAACCTGTTGACGCTGAGAATAGATGATTTCTCTTTGTTGGTTCATAACATCATCATACTGCAAAACATGCTTTCTTATATCAAAGTTTCTTCCTTCCACACGATTTTGCGATGTTTCAATAGCGCCTGTCAACATTTTATTTTCAATAGCCTGGTCTTCTTCCAAGCCTAATGTGTCGACAACACTTCTTATTCTGTCTGAGCCGAAAAGTCTCATCAAATCGTCTTCTAACGAAATATAAAATTTGGAAACTCCGGGATCTCCCTGTCGGCCCGCACGACCTCTTAACTGGTTGTCAATTCTTCTTGACTCATGACGCTCTGTACCAATAATACAAAGACCGCCGGCTTCTCTTACCTTTTCGGCTTCCGGTGCGATTTCCGCTTTATATTTTTCAAGAAGTTCTCTGTAAGTTTTTCTTGCCTCTAAAATTTCTTCGTCATCTGTTTCTCCGTATCCTGTAGCTTCTGCAATCAACTCGTCAGAATACTCTCTTTTCTTCATTTCATGCTTTGCCATAAATTCTGCATTACCGCCAAGCATAATATCTGTCCCTCGACCTGCCATATTAGTAGCAATAGTAACGGCTCCTAATTTTCCAGCCTGAGCAATAATTTCTGCTTCTTTTTCGTGAAACTTTGCATTTAGCACTTCATGCTTAATCCCGCACTTTTTTAGCATAGCTGATAAAATCTCAGATTTTTCAATTGTAACGGTACCAACTAATACAGGCTGACCTTTTTTATGACACTCTTCCACCTGTTTTACCACCGCATTGAACTTACCTTTTTCAGTTTTATAAACAGCATCAGGCAAATCCTCTCGTAATAGCTCCTTATTCGTAGGAACGACCACAACATCAAGCTTATATATTTCTTGAAATTCCGCCTCTTCAGTCTGGGCTGTACCAGTCATACCTGATAATTTTTTATATAATCTGAAATAATTCTGGAATGTTATAGTAGCTAATGTTTTACTTTCTCTTTCTACTTTTACATTTTCTTTTGCCTCAATAGCCTGATGAAGACCGTCACTATAACGGCGTCCAAACATTAGTCTTCCTGTGAATTCATCTACTATTATAACCTGGTCTTCTTTTACAACATAATCACGGTCGCGTGCCATTGTACCATGCGCCTTTAACGCCTGATTTATATGATGAGAAATAGTCATATTTTCAGGATCTGATAAATTTTCAATATTAAAGGCTTTTTCCGCTTTTTCTATACCTGATTTTAAAAGTGTTGCGGTTTTGGCCTTTTCATCTATTAAATAGTCAGCATCAATGTCGTCATAAGACTGTTTTGAATCACTTTCTGTTACTTTGTACGCTCTAAGTCCTTTTACGAACCTGTCAGCCAACTGATATAAATCTGTTGACTTATCCCCCGCACCTGAAATGATAAGAGGGGTTCTTGCTTCGTCTATTAAAATAGAGTCTACTTCGTCTACAATAGCAAAATTTTGACCGCGTTGCACCATCTGTTCTTTATAAATAACCATATTATCGCGCAAATAGTCAAATCCAAACTCATTGTTTGTACCATAAGTAATATCTGCGTTATATGCTTCTTTACGGTCAGCATTTTCAACTTCATGAATTATAAGGCCTACAGTTAGCCCTAAATATTTAAATACTTTTCCCATCCACTCGCTGTCACGCTTGGCAAGGTAATCGTTTACAGTTACTATATGAACGCCTTTTCCTTCTAATGCGTTTAAATATGCAGGAAGTGTGGAAACTAAAGTTTTTCCTTCACCTGTTTTCATTTCTGAAATTCTTCCCTGATGCAAAATTATACCGCCTAAAATCTGCACATAAAAATGGCGAAGCCCTAAAACTCTTGATGACGCCTCACGCACTGTAGCACACGCCTCAGGGAGTAAATCATCTAATGTCTCCCCATTTTTTAAACGATTGCGAAATTCTTCTGTTTTTCCTTTAAGCTCCTGTTCGCTTAGGGCTTTGTATTCGTCTTCTAATGCCATAACCTTATCGGCAACAGGGCGTATTCTTTTTAACTCCCTGTCACTGTATGAGCCTATAATTTTTTCAAGTAATTTTTTCAAAATATTTCACCTCAAAAGATAATTACAACTAAAGTATATCATTTTTAAGTATATCACAAAATATATCCACTGTCAAAGAATTATAAAAAGTTAACCGTTTGTTTATATTTTGCATATTTTTATGCTTTTATTGCGTTTTTTCACTGTTTTTTAAGCCTAACTTTTTTTAAAAAAGTGTTGACAAGAGAAAACTTTGCTGATATAATAACTAATTGCAAGCCCGAATATGCGGAGAGGTATCGAAGTGGTCATAACGAGGGGGTCTTGAAAACCGTTTGTCCGAGAGGGCGCGTGGGTTCGAATCCCACCCTCTCCGCCATTTTATTTGTGGCTTTTTTAATTTAATAGCACTTTTTAATTTCGTCATTCTTGGAGAAGTACTCAAGTAGGCCGAAGAGGCGCCCCTGCTAAGGGTGTAGGTCGGGAAACCGGCGCGAGAGTTCGAATCTCTCCTTCTCCGCCAAAAACGGATATCCACCTTTGTGGGTGTCCGTTTTTTCGTGCACAAACGAAATTTCGAACTCGAACAACGGGTATCGGCAAGAGAGATTCGAGTAGCGACCGCCGCCAGGGCGGATAAAGGGAGCACGCAGAATTGACTAAAATCCGCAGAGTGCGAGTGTGCTTTAGCACACGAAGTGCGATGCGAAGGATTTTCGTTAGCCCCAAAGGGCGAATCTCTCCTTCTCCTCCAAAATGAGATTGCTCACTTTCATGAGTATTCTTATTTTTATACGAAAATGTATTTTCCTCTTAAATCTTTACACACAATTTCACATTTCTTTCTGTTAAAATTGTAATTGAAACGACTAACAGTTAGGAGATGTAAATATGCAAAAAGTAACAAGTGGAAAATGTGGTATGTCACAGATGATCTAAAACTATGTAAAGATTGCGAAGAACAATATGGAAAGATTTATGCAATAGGTGAAACACCCATTCCAAGACCGCCGTTGCATCCATATTGCAGATGTAGAATAGAACGAATGTCTGCCTTGCTTGCAGGAACAGCTACTAACAACGGCATAAATGGTGCTGATTGGTATTTGAAATATTTAAATAAATTGCCGGATTATTATATTAGAAAAAATACAGCTGTTAATTTAGGCTGGGAAAAAGAAAAAGGAAATTTATACGATGTCGCATCCGGAAAAATGATGTTTAGCGGAATATATAAAAACAGAAAAGGAAAATTACCAAATAAACATAACAGAATATGGTATGAAGTCGACATAAATTATACAAAAGGATTCAGAGGTCCAGAAAGAATAGTCTATTCGAATGATGGCCTTATTTTTGTGACTTATAACCATTACAAAACATTTATAGAAATAGTCTAAAGGAGAAAACATGAAAACAAGTAAATATGACAACGAGCATTACGCATATAAACCTGTAGACAATCCCATTGTATTAGATTTTACAGATTGTAACAATTGGCTCAAAATGTACGATATTTTAAAAGACGGTTTTGGCTTTCCCGAATATTTTGGAAATAATCCCGATGCACTTTGGGATTGTCTGAATTGTTTTTGTCAGTATGATTTAAAAATCAAAATATATGGTTCAAAATCAATCTCTGATGATTTAAAAAACGAATTTGCGCTTGTACTTAAGGTCTTTGATGACGTACACAAAGAAACACCGAACATTACTTTTGAAATTATATCATAATAAATAACAATCAAACTAAATCGTGTATTTTGCAAAGTATGTGTCGGTGAGTAGGATATTAAAATAAGTCTTAATTTCTCCGCCAAACTAAAACCGCGTAATCAAGCACTAAATCGCTTGGTTATGCGGTTTTTCTTTCTTTCTCACAAGCACAACAACCACCATCGAGGTTGTCAAAAAGTTGTCAACTTTTCCAGAAAGTCTATTGACAGATACACTCTTTTACATTACAATTGATGATGGTGATACTATGATTTTAAATATACTTCCCATTTTACTGTTGCTTCTACTCATACTTGGAGCAAAACCTGTAAATTGCATAAAACAATTTAACGCAGATTATCTGTCCAAAGATACCTGTAACTCGCTACGCGGTTTTTTTGCCTTAGTCGTAGTTTTTCACCATTTAGCACAGAGAACTCAGGACGGATTATTGTTCCGTGATTTTACACGAGTAGGATATTTAGCAGTAG
>JAZSQN010000100.1:0-1808 GCA_045537995.1 Congzhengia sp.
CGCCTTTTACTATAGTTTTTACTTTTTTAATTTCAAATGCAGAAACAATGTCTGACATATATAAAATGTCCTCTTCTTTAGATGCAATAATTATTTCTGAGATGAATTCACTTTTTTCCAGTGCTAACAAAGTATAAGCTATCAAAGGAATTTCGTTGATTTCCAAAAAAAGCTTATTTATTTTTTTTCCTATTCTCGTACCCGAGCCGCCTGCTGGTACTATACAAGTAACATTTGCTTTCATTACACCACCGCCAAATAATATGTTATTTATCTATACTGTTAAGGTGAGTTTTTAAGAATTCGCCTGTATAAGATTTTTTACATTTTACTACTTCTTCAGGCGTACCTGTACATATGATTTCTCCTCCCTTTTCTCCACCTTCAGGGCCTAAATCAATTATATAATCAGCTGTCTTAATAACATCAAGATTGTGTTCAATTACAAGCACGGTATTTCCTGTATCTACAATTCTTTGCAATACCTCCAACAATTTATGAACATCCGCCGTATGCAAACCTGTTGTAGGTTCATCTAATACATACAGCGTTTTACCTGTGCTTCGTTTTGAAAGCTCAGTTGCAAGCTTAACTCGTTGTGCCTCACCACCCGAAAGCTGAGTAGATGGCTGACCCAATTTAACATACGAAAGCCCCACATCATTTAAGGTTTCTAACTTTTTCTTGATTTTTGGATGGTTTTCAAAAAAAGTCATAGCCTCTTCAACTGTCATATCAAGCACTTCGTATATATTTTTTCCTTTATATCTTACCTCCAGAGTTTCCCTGTTATATCTTTTGCCCTTACATACATCACAGGGAACAAAAACATCAGGCAAGAAATGCATCTCGATTTTTATTATACCATCACCAGAGCAAGCCTCACATCTTCCTCCTTTTACATTAAAACTGAAACGCCCAGCGTTATATCCGCGCATTTTTGCTTCGTTTGTAGATGCAAAAAGCTCCCTTATATCTCCAAATACTCCTGTATATGTGGAAGGATTAGAGCGTGGTGTTCTTCCTATTGGTGACTGGTTGATGTTGATAATTTTATCCAAATTCTCTATTCCGCGCGCTTTGCGGAATTTACCAGCCACAGTATGTGCACGATTTAATTCATGCGAAAGGTAATTATTTATTATTTCATTTACCAAAGATGATTTTCCTGAACCAGAAACTCCGGTTACTGCAGTAAATGTACCTAAAGGAATTGAAACATCTATATTTTTAAGATTATTTTCTTCACATCCTAAAAATTCAATTTTATTTCCATTTCCCTTTCTTCTTTTTTCGGGAACCTCTATTTTCTTGTCACCACTCAGGTACTGACCTGTAATTGATTTTTTACAATTAACTACATCATCTATTGTTCCGCTTACAACAATTTCGCCACCGTGAACACCTGCACCAGGACCTACATCGACTATATAGTCAGCTTCGCGCATTGTATCTTCATCGTGTTCAACGACAATCAAAGTGTTTCCGAGTTCACAGAGTCGTCTTAACGCGGACAATAGTTTTTTGTTATCTCTTTGGTGAAGTCCTATTGACGGTTCATCCAAAATATACAAAACTCCCATGAGGCCTGAGCCTATTTGCGTAGCAAGTCTTATTCTTTGTGCTTCACCGCCCGATAATGTAGCAGCAGAACGGGCAAGCGTCAAATATTCAAGACCGACATTGCATAAAAAACCAAGTCTTTCATTTATTTCTTTTAACACCTGTCCTGCAATTTTTCTTTCTTTTTCTGAAATAACAAGGTTTTTGAAAAAATCTCTCGATTTATTTATTGGCATATTCGTTAT
>JAZSQN010000078.1:0-13127 GCA_045537995.1 Congzhengia sp.
CACAGTGACACAGTAGGCAAGGACGACACACATCCTACACTTTGTGCAAGATGTGCGAGTGTTCTTAAGGAGGACTAATTAAATTGCTTATACCATTTTTTGCAGGTATATTTATAATTGCGTTATTAGACCAGGCGGCAAAATTTTTTGCCGCTGGTCTTTTACAAAGCGTAGATACAGTTCCGATACTATCCGGTATATTTCAACTGACTTATGTTGAAAATTCAGGAGCAGGTTTCGGTGTTTTTGCTGATTACACATGGCTCTTGACTGTTTTGACATTGATAATTATAGTTTTGGCGATTAGTTATGTAGTTTTTAAAAGACCAGATAATAAAATACTTTTAACAGCCCTTACTTTTATGATAGGGGGAGCTGTAGGAAACCTTGTTGACAGAATCAGATTAGGGTATGTTATAGATTTTTTTGACTTTACCTTAATAAATTTTCCTGTATTTAACATTGCCGATTGTTTTATAACAATAGGTGCAGTTGTTTTTACGGTATATATTATTTTTTCTGACGATAAAAAGGAGAAGTAGTATGTTAATAAAAGCAGAAAAAGAAGATGTTGGCACACGACTTGATGTTTTTATATCTGAAAAAACGGATATAACGCGTTCAAATGCACAGAAATTGTTGCAGGATGAATGTGTTCTTATAAATGGAAATATTGGAACTAAAAACCATAAAATGAAAGAAAATGACGAGGTTCAGGTAGAATTTCCTGAGCCTTGTGTTCTAAATGTGGAACCTCAGGATATTCCTTTGGATATTGTATATGAAGATAAAGATATAATAGTGGTAAACAAACCTCAAGGTATGGTAGTACACCCTGCTGCGGGAAATTATGATAAAACTTTGGTAAATGCTTTGATGTATCATACGAAAGGGAATCTTTCTGCAATAAATGGCATTATCCGTCCGGGAATTGTACACAGAATAGATAAGGATACCAGCGGCGTGCTTGTTGTTGCCAAAAATGACAGAGCGCACCTTTTATTATCGGAGCAAATAAAAGAACATAGTATAAAAAGAGAGTACTATTGTTTGGTTATCGGCGGCGTTAAGGATGATGAGTTCACAGTTGACAAACCAATAGGCCGTGACCCGAAAGACCGTAAAAAAATGCTTGCAGGGGTTAATGGCGGACGCGAGGCTATAACACATTTCTATGTTGAAAAGAGATATCAGGGCTATACACTGTTAAAATGCGTGTTGGAAACAGGCAGAACTCACCAGATAAGAGCTCACTTAAAGAGTGTAGGAAAGGCTATAGTGGGTGACCCTGTCTATGGATTAAAAAAGGACAAGCTTGCCGAGCAAAATGGTATCTTGGGTCAACTTTTGCACGCTAAGAAATTAGGGTTTATACATCCAAATTTAGGTGAATATGTAGAATATACTGCCGAGTTACCATATAATTTTTTGTGCATATTAGACAAATTAGAAAAGGAAAAATAGTGACAAACGCTGAAAATAATTTGTGCACTCTAAAATCCGTTGACTAATTACAAATATTGGAATATAATAATATTGTATGCATATATCAATTTATGCTACTAAAGGATTGGTAAGTAATTTTGAATACTAAAATAAATTACGGGATAATGTCCGATGAAGAAATTGTAAGCCTTGCGCAAAATGGGGACAAGGATGCATTAGAATTTATTGTCGGAAAATATAAGGATTTCGTTGAGGCTCGTTCGATACCGTATTTTGTGGCTGGCGGTGAGCGCGAAGACCTTATTCAGGAAGGTTTAATCGGACTTTATAAAGCTGTTAAATCTTATAAGGGAGAAAGACGCGCGAGTTTTAAAACTTTTGCTGAGGTCTGCGTTGTAAGACAAATGATAACGGCTGTTAAAACCTCAACCAGAAAGAAAAATTCTCCGCTTAATCACTATATATCCATTCACGCTTCAAGTGATGAGATTGATAGTGTTTCGGGAAAACTTGTTGATTCAAAAAATGTTAATCCTGAAAGTATAGTGATAGAGCGCGAATCAGCGATAGGAATAAAAAGTAAGATAGACAGTGTTTTAAGTGATTTTGAATCCGAAGTTTTAAGATATTATTTATCTGGAATTTCGTATAAGAAAATAGCATCATATATTGGGAAATCTCCAAAAGCTGTCGATAATGCGTTGTGTAGAATTAAGAAAAAAATAGAAAAGTATGTTTAGTTTGTTGTGTTGGTTGTAAGCTTTATGCTTTCAATAGATTTATTTATTTTCAAAGTGAGGGATTTTTAATGTACGAAGACAAAACACTCGTATGCAAAGACTGCGGTGCTGAATTTGTATTCACAGCAGGTGAGCAGGAATTTTATGCTGAAAAGGGTTTTGAAAATGAACCCAGCCGTTGCAAAGAATGCAGAATTGCAAGAAAGAACAGCATCAGACAGAACAGAGAAATGCACACTGCAATTTGTGCAGAATGCGGAAAAGAAGCACAGGTTCCTTTTGAACCTAAAGAAGACCGCCCTGTATACTGCAGCGAATGCTTTGCTAAACACAAGGGAGAATAGTTTAGCAAGAACTGCAATGTTTTAGTACAATTTTACATATGTTTTACCTGCAAAAGTTTTGCAAAATGGAAAAAAGTTGTTAAAAGTACTTGCATTTTAGTATTGTATTTGTTATAATATTAATAGTGGATATTGTGGTTAGAAAGAGTGGGAACGGTTCCCACTCTTTCGCATTGTTATTCTAAAATATAAATAAGGGGAAGTTATATGGCGTACAACAAAACCGAAACGGAAGTAATCGGCTTATTAGACCCCATAATTAAAGAAAAAGGTATACTTTTATGGGACATTGAATTTAAAAAGGAAGGGCCGTTATATGTATTAAGAATTTATCTTGATAAGGACGGAGGCATAGGAATTACAGATTGTGAAGAAGTAAGCCGTGCTTTAAGCGAGGTGTTGGATATGCATGACCCCATACCTCAGGCGTATATGCTTGAGGTATCATCTGCAGGACTTGACCGCGCGATAAAGTATGATTTTCACTTTGAAAAATGTATGGGTAAAAATGTAGATGTAAAACTCTTTGCTGCTGAGAATGGTGTTAAGGAATTTACAGCAAAGCTCAAAGGTTATGACGGTGAAAATGTTAAGTTAGAATTAAACGGAAGCGAGATAACGCTTTCTCAAAATAAAATATCATCTTTAAAACTCACAGTTGAGTTTTAAGTTCAGGAGGAATTAACAAAATGAATCAGGAATTTATTACTGCGCTTGCTGAAATCGCGGAGGATAAAAACATAAGTAAAGACTCTTTGCTTGAAACAATTGAATTTGCATTGATTACTGCCTATAAAAAGAATTATGGCCATGCACAAAATGTTTCTGTAAATATCGATAAAGAAAGCGGCGAAATAAAGGTATATCAACAGAAAACTATTGTTGAAGTAGTTGAAAATCCTAACACAGAAGTTACATTAGATGAAGCTAAGGAAGTGAGCGGATCATATTCTTTAGGAGATATTGTAAATTACGAAGTTACACCAAAAACTTTTGGAAGAATTGCAGCACAGACAGCTAAACAGGTTGTTGTTCAGCGTATAAAAGAGGCAGAAAGAGATAAGGTAATCACAATGTACCGTGACCGTGAAAATTCTATGGTAACAGGTTTGATTACAAAGAACGAAGGAAAGTTAGTATTCATTCAGATTGGCAGTGATACAGAGGCAATTATGCCTGCTAATGAGCAGATTGCAGGAGAAGTGTATAAGCCGGGAACAAGAATGAAGTTTTTTGTTGCGGAGGTAAAACTTGTAGGAAATAATCCGCAGATTATCTTATCAAGAACTCATCCGGGCTTAGTGAAGAAACTTTTTGAACAGGAAGTTCCGGAAATCGCTGATGGCATAATTGAAATAAAATCAATATCAAGAGAAGCGGGTTCGCGTTCTAAGATTTCTGTGTGTTCACAGGATGAAAATGTAGATGCAGTAGGTGCATGTGTTGGTCCGAGAGGTTCTCGCGTACAGGTTGTATGTGATGAATTAGGCGGAGAAAAAATTGATATTATTAAATATAGTGAAGATCCTCAAGAATTTATTGCAGCAGCGCTGAGTCCTTCTGATGTTTTAAGTTGCAGCGTAAATGAGGAAGAACATGCAGCAAAGGTTTTAGTTCCTGAAGGTCAATTATCGCTGGCTATAGGCAAGGAAGGACAAAACGCACGACTTGCCGCAAAGTTAACGGGATGGAAAATTGATATTAAATCGGAGGCATAGATGTTGGGACACACACCTGTAAGAGAATGTATACTTTGTCGCAAAAAGACTGAAAAGTCAAAACTTTTGAAAGTAGTGAAGAATAAAGAAGGCATATTCTTAGACAAACTTCAAAATAAAGAGGGCAGAGGGGCATATATTTGTGAAGAATGCAGGAAGAAAGAAGAGCTTTTTAAGAAAAAGGCTTTAGATCGTTCATTTCATCAAAAGGTGCCGGAAGATGTTTATGATTTATTAAAGGGAGACAATAATGGATAAGGTTTTAAATCTTATAAGTATAGCGATGAAAGCGGGCAAAGTAAAAACAGGTGAGTTTTTAACTACTAAGGTTTTGCAAGAAGGTGGAGCATATCTCGTTATAATTGCAAAAGATACATCAGAAAAATCCACTAAAAGACTTACAGGAATTGCTGAAAATTATGAATGTAAATCGGTAATTTACGGAACCAAAGAAGAATTGGGAAGATTTACAGGAAAAAAAGAAAAGAGCGTAATTGCAATAACTGATGAAGGATTAGGCAGTGCGATTTTAAAGAAAATAGAAAATAAATAAAAAAGACATAATGCGGTAAAATAAAACCGCTTAACAGGTAAAATTTCGGAGGTGGCGTATATGACAAAAGTAAGAGTACACGAACTTGCAAAGGAGCTTGATTCAAACTCTAAAGAGATTATCGGACTTATGTCAGGATTTGGATTTCCTACAAGGAATCATATGAGCTCATTAGAGCAGGAGGAATTAGATGTTTTATTTGAACGCTTAACGCAGGCGTATGACGGTAAAGTAGCTATTCCTGAATTTGCAAAAGTAAAGGAAGAGGTAGCTGTTCCTAAGGCTTCAAAAAAGAAAAAGGCAAAAGAGGATACAACTGAAAATATTGCTGAAGAAGAGAAACCTTCAAAAATCGATGAACCTATCGGAAGAAAGGTTCGCCATATTGATACACGCCAGACAGTTGTTGATTTGAATAAAATTGATGATGAAGTTATTGAGGAGCTTATTCCTGAAAATGTTTCTGATGATGGTGTTAAAAAGCAGAAACTTAAAAAAGGCAAGGATAAATTCCGCGATAATAACCAAATTAAAAACAAGGCAAAGGCAAATAAAGAAGAGAAAGTGAAAAAAGGGCCAATTACTGTTAAGATTCCTGATGAAATCGGTGTTGGCGAGCTTGCTGAGCGCTTAGAAGTTGCTGCAACTGAGGTTATTAAAAAGCTTATGCTACTAGGCGTTATGGCATCTATTTCTCAGAGCGTGGATTATGAAACAGCATCTTTGATTGCGGAAGATTTTGGTGCTATTGTTGAAAAAGAAATAATTTTAACAACAGAGGATATTTTATTTAACGATTTTGAAGATACAGAAGAACAGTTGGAGACGCGTTCGCCTGTAGTAGTTGTAATGGGCCATGTTGATCACGGTAAAACATCACTTCTCGACGCCATCAGAAGTACAAATGTTATTGATACCGAAGCAGGTGGTATTACACAACATATCGGTGCGTATCGTGTTCGTGTTAACGATAGAAAAATTACATTTTTGGATACACCCGGTCACGAGGCATTTACTGCAATGCGTGCGCGTGGTGCTCAGGTAACTGACATTGCAATATTGGTAGTTGCGGCAGACGATGGAATTATGCCACAGACTATAGAGGCAATAAACCATGCTAAAGCTGCTCAGGTTGGTATTGTTGTAGCTATTAACAAAATTGATAAAGATAGTGCAAATCCTGACAGAATAAAGCAGGAGTTAACAGAGCATGGTCTTGTTCCTGAAGATTGGGGCGGAGATACAATCTGTGTTGAAATCTCAGCAAAAATGAGAACAAACATTGAAGAGTTATTGGAAATGGTACTTTTGGTTGCCGATATGAAGGAATTAAAGGCAAATCCCAACAGACGCGCAAAAGGTACTGTTATTGAAGCAAAACTTGATAAAGGTCGTGGTCCTGTTGCATCAATATTAGTTCAAAACGGTACATTAAAGGTTGGCGATACAGTAGTTGCGGGAACATCTTTCGGCCATATAAGAGCGATGTTTGACGATAAAGGAAAGGCAGTTAAAAAGGCTGGCCCATCTGTTCCTGTTGAAATATTGGGATTAGATACTGTTCCTGAAGGCGGCGAAGTTTTCTATGCCGTTGAAGACGAGCGAATGGCAAAACAGGTAATCGAAACAAGAAAGCAAAAGATTAAAGATGAGCGTTTAACATCAAGCAATGTTGTTACTTTGGACGATTTCTTTAGTAAGGTTCAGGAAGGAAAAATTAAAGACTTAAATATTGTTATTAAAGCTGATGTACAGGGATCTGTTGAAGCGGTAAAACAGTCTTTAGAAAAGCTTTCAAATGACGAAGTAAGAGTAAATGTAATACATTCAGGTGTTGGTGCAGTGCGTGAATCTGATGTAATGTTAGCTTATGCATCGAACGCAATTATTGTTGGATTTAATGTTCGTCCCGATGCCGGAGCACTTGTTTCAGCTGAGGATAAGGGTGTAGATATAAGATTGTACCGTGTAATCTATACTGCTATTGAAGAAATTGAAGCAGCTATGAAGGGTATGCTTGATCCTACCTATAAAGAAGAAGTTACAGGCCATGCTGAAATAAGACAGACATTTAAAGTATCAGGTGTTGGTACGATTGCTGGCTGTTATGTTACCGATGGAACTATTACACGAAATACACAGGTTCGTATTGTTCGTGATGGTATTATAGTTCATGAAGGAGAGCTTGCATCGCTTAAGAGATTCAAAGATGATGTAAAAGAAGTTAACTCGGGATATGAATGTGGCCTTTCTATTGAAAAATTCAACGACATTAAAGAAGGCGATGTAGTTGAAGGCTTTAAGATGGTAGAGGTTGAAAGATAAAAGGAGAAATATATGGGAGCAAATCGAATAAACAGGATAAATGAAGAAGTGCGCCGCGAACTTTCTGATATAATCAGGGAGTTGAAGGACCCCAGAATACCTATGATGACAAGTGTTGTATCGGTGTCAGTTACTGCTGATCTTCGCTATGCTACAGTTTATGTCAGTATTTTTGGAGACGATGCGGTTAAAAAAGAGGCAATCTCTGCACTTAAGAAATCTGCAGGATTTGTTAGAAGAGAACTCGGCCATAGACTTAATTTAAGATATACTCCCGAAATTATATATAAAGCTGATAACTCAATTGAGCATGGTGCCAGAATTAATGAGCTATTGCAAAACGGAGGAAAGTAATGCTTAAAAAAATCGCCAAAAGGCTAAAAAAGGCAGAGAGTATTGCAATTTTTACGCATATAAATCCCGATGGTGATGCCTTAGGGTCATCCTTTGCGCTAAAGTATACATTAGAGGCAATAGGAAAGAGAGCTGTCATCTATTTAGAAAGCAAAATGCCTGAAAAGTTTAATTTTTTGGGTACTGACTATGAAATTGCAGATGAAAACACAAATTTGTGCGCAGATGTTGCGGTAATACTTGATTGCGGTGAATTCAGCCGTCTTGGAAAGTGTGAAGATGTGTGCAGAAAAATTCCCTGTATTTTATGCGTTGACCATCATAAAACAGGTGATGATTTCGGTGACTATTATTACAATGAACCAGATGCAGCAGCAACCGCGCAGATAGTTTATACACTTGTAAATCTTTTGACAAAAGCTGTGCCACAGGAAGTGTATTATGCCATTTTTACAGGAATGTCGACTGACACAGGGCATTTTAAGTTTTCTAATGTAACAGCTAAGACACTTTATATAGCATCGAAAGTTCTTGAAAGCGGAATTAACCACAGAAAGATTACAACTCTTCTTTATGATACGGTAAAAAGAGAAAAAATGATGTTCTTGGGTGCTGCAACGCAGAAAGTGGCAATGTATCATAGCGGAAGAGTGGCACTTTTAGATTGTCCGGAAAAATTTTTGCAAGAATATGGCTTGACATATGATGATGTAGAAGAACTTCCTAATATTCCTTTGAATTTAGAAGGTGTAGAGGTTTCGGTTTTAATAAAGGATAAAGATGAATTTTCCAAGCGTGTAAGCCTTCGCACTAAGGATGTTATTGATGTTTCAGAAATTGCTGTAAATTTTGGAGGCGGAGGTCATAAGTCGGCTGCGGCTTGTATAATTGACGGTGACATCGATAAAAAAATCAAAGAAATCATAGATAATATAATTGAAAAATTAGGAGAATAACATGTTCGAAAAGGGGCTTAAAACAGTAGAATTGTATACAGACGGTGCTTGTAGCGGAAATCCCGGACCAGGAGGATATGGATTTATTCTAAGTTATAAAGGGCATGAAAAGCAGGGTTCTTGTGGATATCGCATGACTACCAATAACCGTATGGAAATTATGGCTGTAATTAAAGGATTATCTACCCTTAAAGAGACATGTAATGTAGACCTCTACAGCGACAGCAAATATGTGATTGACGCAATAGTAGAGGGTTGGGTTTATAAGTGGGAAGCAAACGGATGGATGCGAAATAAAAAGGATAAGGCACAAAATGTTGACCTCTGGGAACAGCTTTTAGTACTTTTAGACGAACACAATGTTGAGTTCCATTGGGTTAAGGGCCATGCAGGACATCCCCAAAACGAAAAATGTGACGAGTTAGCCGTTTTAGCATATTCTTCTGATAATTTAATTGAGGACGAAGGATACATACCGGAGGAAAATTGATGTTTTTTGATTCACATACACATTTAGATGATGAAAAGTTTGACAATGACCGTGATGAGATAATATCTAATTTAAAGTGTGAGGGGTTGTCTTTAGCGGTAAATATTGGTGCGGACATTAAAACTTCAAAAGCAAGTATCATGTTAGCTGAAAAATATGATTTTATATATGCGGCAGTAGGTGTTCATCCCAATGAGACAGGAAATATGAATGATGAAGATATGCTCACATTAGAAAATCTTTCAAAACACGAAAAAGTGGTGACAATAGGGGAAATAGGCCTTGATTATTACTATGATGAGCCAGATAAGGAGATACAGAAGTTTTGGTTTGAAAAACAATTAAGACTTGCAAGAAGGCTTAATCTTCCATATATTGTTCATGATAGAGATGCTCACGCCGATACTTTAGAAATCATAAAAAAAGTTGGTTATACAAATGGTGTAATGCACTGCTTTTCAGGGAGCAGTGAGATGGCAAAAGAAGTAACTAAAATGGGTTTATATGTTTCAATAGCGGGCCAAGTGACATTTAAAAATGCACCTAAGGTAAAAGAAGTGGCAAAAATTGTACCTTTAGAAAAGCTTTTGATAGAAACAGACAGCCCTTATTTGACACCTGAACCATTCAGGGGAAAAAGAAACAATTCTGCATATGTCAAATATACCGCTGAAAAGATAGCGGAAATAAGAGGTATTTCAACAGAGGACCTCGCAAAAGCAACACTTTTAAACGGAAAAAAATTTTACAATATTAAATAGCAAGAGGAGAAGAGCGATGACAATCTGCTATGAACTTGGTAATTCATTATATATAAATCTTACAAACCGTTGCACAAACCAATGCACATTCTGTGTTCGTGATAAGGATTGCGGTATCGGTGATATAAATTTGTGGCTTGAGCGCGAGCCTACATTAGAAGAAGTAATAGAGGATATTAAAAGGTTTAATCCGAAAAATTACAAAGAGGTAGTTTTTTGTGGTTATGGAGAGCCGACATTAAGACTTGATGTAATAATTGAAGCTGCACGCTTTATTAAAGAGAATTACAATTCCCGTATTCGTATTAATACTAACGGACATGCAAATTTAGTATATAAGCGGGATGTAACGAAGGAACTTGAAGGATTGATTGATGTTGTTTCAATCAGTTTAAATGCAAAAAACGCACAGGAATATAACGAAATTTGCAAATGTGCGTATGGAGAAAACGGATTTAGTGCTATGGTTGATTTTGCTAGATGTGCCACGAAATATATTCCTGAGGTTATAATGAGCGTTGTTGATGTTTTGCCCGAAGAGGATATAAAAGAGTGCAGAAAGATTGCGGAGTCTAGTGGAGCTAAACTTCGCGTACGGTCGCTTATTGAATAGTAGAGGGGTGTGTTAAGATGGAACAGACAAAAAAGAGAATTTTCTCGGGGATTCAACCTTCAGGGGATTTGAGTCTCGGTAATTATATAGGCGCTATTAAAAACTGGGTAAATCTTCAGGATGACTATGAGTGCTTATACTGTATTGTTGATTTGCACGCAATTACGGTAAGACAGACTCCTGCTGATTTGCGAAGAAGAACTTTAGAAGTTTTGATGCAGTATATGGCAGCAGGCATAGACCCTGAAAAGTCGTGTTTGTTTATCCAATCTCACGCAAGCACACATGCTGAGCTTTCATGGGTTTTAAGCTGTAATACGCAGATGGGAGAGCTTTCGCGTATGACACAGTTTAAAGAAAAGTCAAAAAAACACGAGGACAATATAAACGCAGGCCTTTTTACATATCCTGTACTTATGGCTGCAGATATTTTGGCATATCAGGCGGATTTAGTTCCTGTAGGACACGACCAGCTTCAGCATGTTGAACTTGCCCGTGATATTGCAAACCGATTTAATCATTTTTATGGTGAGACATTAACAGTGCCTGAAGCTTATATTCCAAAAGTGGGTAAGCGTATTATGAGTTTGCAGTCACCTGAAATGAAAATGTCAAAATCCGATCCTAATCCAAATGGTTTTGTAAAGATACTAGATGATACTGATACAATAATGAGAAAGTTCAAGCGTGCTGTTACAGATTCAGACAACACAATCAAAGCATCACCTGAAAAGCCGGGCGTTACGAATCTTCTTTCGATTTATTCTGCGGTGACAGACAAAACAATAGAAGAAGCAGAAAAGGAATTTGACGGATTTGGCTACGGAGACTTTAAAGTTGCAGTTGGCGAAGCAGTAGCATCAACATTAAAACCATTGCAGGATGAGTTTTTAAGACTTTCTAAGGATAAAGCATATGTGGAATCTGTTTATAAAAAGGGAGCAGAAATTGCTAACTATTTATCGAACAAAACATTGCGCAAGGTCTACAAAAAAGTTGGATTTGTTGCAAAATAATCGGAGAAAAATATGAGAATTGATAAATATTTAAAGGTTTCAAGAATAATAAAGAGAAGAACTCTTGCAAATGAGGCATGTGATGCAGGAAGAATTTCTGTTAACGGTAATGTTGTAAAGGCGTCGTACGATGTAAAAGTGGGCGATATTATAGAACTTCGTTTCGGCGAAAAAAATTCAAGATTTGAAGTTTTAAATATTTTAGAGCATGTTACAAAGGATGCGGCACAGAACATGTATCGTGTAGTGAATTAGAAAGGAAATTGCTATGAACATAATTTTAGCTATTGCGGTTATATATCTTATTTATTGTGCATTTACGGTAAATTTATTTGTTGGTATAGCGGCATTAATTGCAATTTTTGCTTACGGATATTTTAAATGGTTTTCTTCATTTTGTGTTACAAAGGCAAGGTCTGTGTATAGAAAAGATCCCGAAAAAGCGCTAAAATGGTTTGAAAGAGCCGAAAAACACAAAATGAATATAGGCCAGATGCAAATATATGCATACTACCTTTTGCGTGAAGGTAAGGTGGAAAAATCTGAAGAAATCTACAAAAAACTCTTATCAGCAGGACTAAAACCTGAGCTTCGTCTTAAAGTTCGTTCAGATTATGCAGTATTGCTTTTAAAAACAGGAAGAATTGATGAGGCAATTGCAGAACTTGAAGAAATAACAGTCCACTTTACAAATACGACAACTTACGGCACATTAGGATACCTTTATCTTTTAAAGGATAGTGTAAGAAAGGCTGTAAATTATAATAAGGATGCATACGATTATAATAGTGATGATCCTGTAATTTTGGATAATTTAACACAGTTATACATTAAGCTTTCAGATTACAACGAGGCAAAAAAATATGCTGATGAAATGTTGGCTAAAAAACCATATTTTGTTGAGGCTTATTATGATGCAGCTTATGTTTATATGAAGTTGGGAGATATTTCCCGCGCAAAAGAGCTGATTGAAGATGCAAAATGCTGTAGAATTACATTTATGTCTACTGTAAAAGAAGAAGAGCTTGATGCTTTTGAAGAGAATTTAAATAAAGGAAATACAGATTTTCCGCATAAGCTTGGAACTTTTTCAGGCGATGACGAATATACCGAAGATGATTTTAAAAACCTTCCTGAGATTGAAGAAGAAAAAGAAGAAAACGAATATTATGATGAGGATGATCCGTTCATCTAAATCAAGAGGGCAAAATGAACAAAAAAACCTATAAAACTCTTGAATTCAATAAAGTTTTGGATACGCTGTGTGCCTATACACAAAATGAAAGCGTAAAAGAAAAAATCACCGCCTTAGAGCCATCAACTGATTCTGAGGCGGTTCGTGCTATGCTTAAAGAAACTACTGAGGCAGTAGGAATTTTAACGAGACGCGGTCCTGCACCCGGATTTAAAATAACAGATGTGACATCAGCTGTAATGCGTGTTGAGCGTGGCGGTATCATGACCATGAAAGAACTGTGCAAGCTATCTTTGGGTCTAAATACTGCAAGAAGGTTAAAGTCATATATTGAAGATGATAAAATAAGTGAGGATACATCTGTTTCTAAAATTGCAGCGACAATTACAAACCTTAAGAACTTAGAAAATGAGATAAACGAAAAAATTCTTAGCGAGGATGAGATGGCTGACAATGCCAGTCCTGCGCTTTTTGCTATAAGAAAGAGGAAAAAGTCACAGGCTGAGCGTATCCGCGAAACTCTAAATAAGATAATTTCATCTGCTTCATATTCGAAGTTTTTGCAAGAACCTATAATTACAATGCGAGCAGACCGCTATGTTATTCCTGTAAAGGC
>JAZSQN010000070.1:0-4787 GCA_045537995.1 Congzhengia sp.
TCAATCCCTGTTATTGCATCAGGAGGGGCTGGTTCCATTTCTGATTTTGTCACGCTCTTTTCAGAAATTCCAACAATTGATGCAGGACTTGCCGCTTCAATATTCCATTTCGGCGAGGTTGAAATTTCAAAACTTAAAGAAGAACTTCGTAAAAATAATATAAATGTGAGGTTGTAATATGGATATAATGAACTTGAAATTTGACGAAAAAGGATTAATACCTGCTATCGTGGTAGACTCAGAAACAAAAAAGGTGTTAACTCTTGCTTATATGAATGAAGAAAGCTTAAAAATCAGCATAAAAGAAGGAAAAACTTGCTTTTGGTCACGCTCAAGACAGGAGCTTTGGAGAAAGGGCGAAACATCTGTGAATTATCAGTACAGACAGTCGATTACAGCAGACTGTGATAACGACGCATTAGTGGTTATGGTAAAAAAAGACGGACCTGCCTGTCACACAGGAGCAGATTCTTGCTTTAACAATACCTTCTTTGGCGAAAAGGATACAGACTTTAGTGTCGCTTCCCTGTACAAAAAGCTTAAAGGCCGTAAAGAACAGATGCCAGAGGGTTCTTATACTACATACCTTTTTGAAAAAGGCATTGATAAAATTTTAAAGAAAATCGGCGAAGAATCAACAGAGGTTATTGTAGCTGCAAAAGGAAACGATAAAGCTGAAACGATTTATGAACTTGCAGATTTGATGTACCATTCGCTTGTTTTGATGGTTGAAATGGGCATTAGCGTTGATGATGTAAAAGAAGAGCTTGCATCACGAGATATAATCGAAAAAAAAGTTAAACAGGAGAAAATGACGAAATGATTCTCGCAAATCTTCACACTCATACCCTATATTGTGATGGAAAAGACACTCCCCAAGAAATTGTAAAAGCTTCAATTTCTTCAGGCCTTTCTTCTGTAGGTTTTTCGGGGCATGCATATACTCCATTTGATTCTACATATTGCATGAGCCCTGAAGATACTTTAAAATATATTGCTGAAATAAACAGTCTCAAGGAAGAATACAGTAATAAAATTGAAATTTATTTAGGTACAGAATGTGACCTGTATTCTGAGATTGATAAAAATAAATATGACTATATAATAGGCTCTGTTCACTATGTAAAATCAGGAGAAAATTATTTACCTGTGGACGACAGCGAGGAAAGTATGGTATCATGCGTTGAAAATTTCTTTAACGGCGACTATATGAAATATGTATCTTCCTACTATGAGTCTGTATCCAAACTTGCAGGGATTTATCCTGATATAATCGGCCATTTTGACCTTGTTACGAAATTTAATCAAAATAACAAATATTTTGATGAAGGCTCCAAAAAGTATATTGAGCTTGCATATTTTGCACTGGATGCTTTAATTGAAAAATGCGACCTTTTTGAGATAAATACAGGAGCAATTGCAAGAGGCTACAAAACCTCACCCTACCCTGCCATTTCAATCTTAAAAAGATTGAAAGAGAGAAAAGCACGAATTATTTTTTCTTCTGATTGTCATGACTTTCAGAATCTTTTGTTTTATCAAAAAGAAACACTATCTCTTTTAAAAGAGTGCGGTTTTTCAGAAGTAACAGTTCTATCGGGCGGAAGCTTTTGTTCACAGCCCTTATAATGTAAATGCAAAAACTTTTATAAAGTAAAATATTGTTGGATTTTATTGAAAAATAAGATTGACTTTATCGACATTTTTTTATATACTATAGGTATAGAATTTAGGCGATTTTTTTGCAACTGACGGATTGGCAGAGTTTACTGCCTGGGAGCAGAAAAATTTGAATTATGTCGACCGTCTGGGCAGCCCATTTACATAATTGTAGATAGGTCTGTCCGTTTTTGTTTTAAAGATTAAGAAAGGTGATGACACTTTATGAAAAAAGTAGCAATTATTATGGGAAGCGACAGTGACTTGCCCGTTGTTGAAAAAGCAATAAATATATTAGAGGAATTTAAGGTTCCTTTTTCTGTTCATGTTCTTTCAGCACACAGAACTCCGACTGAAGCACACGACTTGGCAGCAAGTGCAAAACAAAACGGCTATGGTGCTTTAATTTGTGCTGCGGGTATGGCAGCGCATTTAGCAGGAGCTATTGCTGCTAATACCACATTACCTGTTATAGGAATCCCTGTAAAATCTACAAATTTAGACGGTTTAGATGCACTTTTATCAACTGTACAGATGCCGACAGGCATCCCTGTAGCAACAGTTGCTATAAACGGAGCGGCTAATGCTGCGTTGCTTGCTATTCAGATATTAGCAGTTGAAGATAAAACATTAGCTGATAAATTAGATAATCATAGAATCAAAGGAGCAGAAAAAGTTTTATCTAAAAACGCAGAAATTGCAGCAAAATACAACAATTAATCCCTTACCGGAAAGGAGAAAACCCAATGGGCGGTTTTTTTGGAGTTGTCAGCAAACACAGTGCTATAGGCGATGTGTACTTTGGAACTGACTATCACTCACACTTAGGAACTAGAAGAGGCGGTATCGCAGCATACGATGAAAAAATAGGTCTTCAGCGCGATATCCATAATATTGAAAATACACCTTTTCGTACAAAATTTCACGATATTTTTGACGACATGCACGGCAATTCTGCAATTGGTTGCATCAGTGGCAACGATCCGCAGCCTTTGCTTATTCGCTCAAATATAGGCACCTATGCCATCGCACTTGTGGGCATAGTAAATAACGCTGAGGAGCTGATTGAAAAGTACCTTTTAACAGACGGTGGACACTTTGGTGTAATGACAGGCGGGAAAGTAAACTCTGTTGAGCTTGTCGCTTCGTTAATTAACCAAAAGGATAATTTTACAGACGGTATTAAGTTTGCACAAAGCGTTATTGTAGGCTCTGCATCAATCCTTATTTTAAAGAATGACGGTCATATCATTGCTGCCCGTGACAAATATGGAAGACACCCTGTTCAAATAGGAAAAAATGACGAAGGATTTTCTGTATCATTTGAGTCGTTTGCATATAAGAAGCTCGACTATAACGACTACAAAGAATTAGGTCCGGGTGAAATTGTAGAGCTTACAGCGGACACAATGACTCAGCTTTCACCTCCTGAAAAGGAAATGAAAATTTGCGCATTCTTGTGGAGCTATTATGGCTACCCCACATCAAACTATGAGGGCATAAATGTTGAGGTCATGAGATGTAAAAATGGTCACATTATGGCACGAGCTGATAAACTCACTAAAAATTGTGAAAATCTTGACTATGTAAGCGGCGTTCCGGATTCGGGTACACCACACGCAATAGGATATGCAAATGAATCAGGCGTTCCATTTGCAAGACCTTTTATAAAGTACACACCTACCTGGCCCAGAAGCTTTTTACCACCGAGCCAGGCAGATAGAAATAAAATAGCAAAGATGAAACAGATTCCCGTACATGAGCTAATTGTCGATAAAAATCTCCTTTTTGTTGACGACTCAATTGTCAGAGGCACTCAACTTAAAGAAACTGTAGACTTCCTCTACTCAAACGGCGCAAAAGAGGTTCACATGCGTTCTGCTTGTCCTCCTATAATGCATAAATGTAAGTACCTTGACTTTACAAATGTCAAGGATGAAACAGATTTAATTGCCCGCCGTACTGTTTTAGAGTTAGAGGGCGAAGAGGGGCTTAATCATTTGGATGAATACAGTGATGGCAATACCGAACGCGGCAAGGCACTTCGTGATGCCATCTGCAAAAAGCTTAATTTTGCCTCTCTTGATTTTCAATCATTGGACGGATTAATTGAAGCAATCGGTTTAGATAGGTGCAAACTTTGCACATATTGCTGGAACGGAAAAGAATAGACGAAAGGAAGAATTTTATGCATAATAATTCAAAATCAGACAGCTACGCAGCAGCAGGCGTTGATATTACTGCAGGCTATAACGCTGTAAAATTAATGAAAAAGCATGTAGAAAAAACTATGAACGAAGGCGTTATGACAGACATCGGCGGCTTTGGCGGTTTATTTTTACCAAATATTTCAGGCATGAAAGAACCTGTACTTGTTTCAGGTACAGACGGAGTAGGTACAAAATTAAAGCTTGCATTTTTAATGGACAAGCATGACACGGTAGGTATTGACTGTGTTGCAATGTGCGTAAATGATATTATTTGCTGCGGTGCGAAACCCTTGTTCTTCTTAGACTACATTGCATGCGGAAAAAATGTTCCTGAAAAGATTGCAGATATTGTAGCCGGCGTAGCAGAAGGCTGTGTTCAATCAGGAGCTGCACTAATCGGCGGCGAAACTGCTGAAATGCCTGGATTTTATCCTGTTGATGAGTATGATTTAGCAGGTTTTTCGGTAGGCATCGTCGATAAAGAAAAAATCGTGAACAACAAAGCAGTAACGGAAGGCGATGTAATTATTGCACTTCCCTCATCAGGTGTTCACTCAAACGGTTTTTCTTTAGTTCGTAAGGTTTTTGATGTAGAAAATGCTGATATAAAATCACCTGTTGAAGCTTTAGGCGGAAAATCAATCGGTGAAACCTTGCTGACTCCTACAAAAATTTATGTAAAGCCAATGCTTGCATTATTTGAAGAGGTAACGGTTAAGGCTGTTTCACACATTACAGGAGGCGGTTTTTACGAAAACATTCCTCGCTCTATTCCTTCCGGATTTTCTGCTAAAATTAAAAAGTCAGATGTTAGAATTTTACCTATATTTAAACTATTAGCAGAGGTTGGTAATATCCCTGAACGCGATATGTTTAACACATTTAATATGGGTGTAGGCATGAGCGTTGTAGTTTCCA
>JAZSQN010000176.1:0-2324 GCA_045537995.1 Congzhengia sp.
CCTCAACTGAGCCTACCTGTCTCATTCTCTTTTTACCCTCTTTTTGTTTTTCCAATAGCTTTTTCTTACGGGTTATATCACCGCCGTAGCACTTTGCGAGCACATCTTTTCTCATCGCCTTTACAGTTTCCCTTGCAATGATTTTTGTACCGATAGCTGCCTGAATCGGAATCTCAAAAAGCTGGCGAGGAATGCTTTCCTTTAATTTTTCGGCGATTTTTCTGCCTCTTGCATAAGCTTTTGTTGAATGAACAATGAATGATAATGCATCTACCATATCGCCGTTTAACAAAATGTCAAGCTTTACAAGTTGTGATTTTTTGTATCCGCAAAGCTCATAGTCGAAGGAAGCATAACCTTTAGATTTTGATTTTAAAGAATCAAAAAAGTCGTATATAATTTCATTCAACGGAAGCTCGTAGTGAAGCTGAGCACGCGTTGAGTCAATATATGTGGTATTTTTGTAAACGCCGCGACGCTCCTGACAAAGCTCCATAATGTTACCGATAAATTCCGTAGGGCACATAATATCAGCATTTACCATAGGTTCTTCCATATATTCAATTTCACTTCCGTCAGGAAGATTTGAAGGGTTGGAAATTTCAATTAACTCTCCGTTTGTTTTCATAACCTTGTAAATAACTCCGGGAGCGGTTGTGACTAAATCTAAATTATACTCACGCTCTAAGCGTTCCTGAATTATTTCCATATGAAGGAGACCTAAAAATCCGCAACGAAAACCAAACCCTAAAGCTACTGATGTTTCAGGTTCGTAGGAAAGGGAGGCGTCATTTAACTGGAGCTTAGCCAAAGCATCGCGCAAATCTCCGTACTTTGCACCGTCTGCAGGATATACGCCACAGTAAACCATTGGATTTACCTGCTTATAACCCGGTAAAGCCTCAGATGCTTTTTTATTTGCTAAGGTGATTGTATCACCGACACGGGTATCTGAAACGCTCTTTATTGCTGCGGTTAAATATCCTACTTCGCCTGCTTTTACTTTATTGCTTTTTAAAAATCCGTTGGGATTTAAATAGCCTACCTCTACCACATCAAATTCTGCACCTGTTGCCATAAGGTGAATTCTGTCTCCGGGTTTAACCGAACCGTCAAAGACACGAAAATATATAATAACGCCCTTATATGCATCGTATACACTGTCGAAAATCAAAGCCTTTAAGGGAGCGTTCTCATCACCTTTAGGTTCAGGAATAATATTGACAATCTGTTCTAAGACAGACTCTATATTTATTCCGTTTTTAGCTGAAATTTTAGGTGCATCTTCTGCAGGGATTCCTATAACATTTTCAATTTCTTCTATTACCATTTCTGGATGAGCTGCAGGCAAATCGATTTTATTGATTACAGGCATAATCTCTAAATCGTGGTCTAAAGCCAAATAAGTATTAGCTAAAGTTTGCGCCTCTATGCCTTGTGATGCGTCAACTACCAAAATTGCACCTTCACATGCAGCAAGTGAGCGTGAGACCTCATAGTTAAAGTCTACATGTCCCGGTGTGTCAATCAAGTTTAAAACATAAGTTTCTCCGTCAGACGCCTTATATAAAAGCCTTACGGCACGGGCTTTAATAGTAATTCCGCGCTCGCGCTCTAAGTCCATATTATCTAAAACCTGACTTTCCATTTCACGCTCGGTCATGGTGCCGGTTTTTTCTAACAGACGGTCGGCAAGCGTAGATTTACCGTGATCTATATGTGCAATAATTGAAAAATTCCTGATGTTCTTCTTTTCCATTTCACAACTCCGTTTTAGGATAAGAGGCCTAACGAATGTTAAGCCTCTTTATATCATCTTATAACTATATTTACCAATTTGCCGGGAACACAAACTACTTTTATAATCTGCTTTCCGTCAATTAAAGCGACAATTTTTTCGTTTTCTAATACAAGCTTTTCCATTTCTTCTTTGGAAATGTTAGCAGGGATTAAAATTTTATCTTTAACCTTACCGTTTATCTGAGCTACTATTTCAACTGTATCATCGACAGTTTTAGACTCATCGTACTCGGGCCATTTGGTTTCGTGTAAAAAGCCGCCGAAGTTTGCACGCTCCCACATTTCCTCTGTTAAATGAGGTGCTGCAGGATTTAAAAGCGTGATGAATGTCTTAAGCTCACCGCGTGTAATCGAGCCTTTTTTATAAATGTCATTAATTAATGCCATAAGTGCTGCAATTGCTGTGTTAAACTTCATTTTATCATAGTCTTCTGTAACCTTTTTGATGGTCTTGTGCATAGCCTTTTCAAATTCGGCGCTATAGCCTTCCTCAGAAGTTAAGATGTCCTGAAGATTCCATACAC
>JAZSQN010000021.1:0-6884 GCA_045537995.1 Congzhengia sp.
TTTTAGACTATAACAATATATTTAAATAAAACCATCGGCTCGTAATTTTAACAGATACGAGCCGATGGTTTTTTATTTTGCTTTTTTTAAGATTCCCTCAGCGCTTCTTTTGTGTGCTCTGTTGAATCTTTTAAGTTTAAAAAGCGAAGATTTTTTTGAGATTTTATTTATTCCTTCAGTGCATGACAAGCTCATTTTTAATCCTAAATTTTTAATTTCAGTTTCCGTTTCATCGCAAAGATAACCGAATGGATAAGTAAAGCATAAGGGCGATTTTTTTGTGTATTCATATATTAAGCTTTGCATTTTTTGGGCATCTTCTGTAAATATTGTTCTGTGATGCTCGATGCTTTCGCCCTTTATTTTGGAGCAACCGTTTCTGCCACCTGATATTTTGTGCATATCATATGTGTGATTACCTATTTCCGTGTGGGAAGATGCCGAAAGATTTTTTATGTCTTCCCATGAAAGATATGCATAAGATACGCATCTGTCAGGGCAATTTGTATAGTCGTTTGTGTAAGCGCCGACAACAGAAACCAAAGCCTTCATATCATATTTTTCGAGCAACGGCACAGCGTACTCTAAATAAGATAAGTGTCCATCGTCAAATGTAAGCATTATTGGTTTTTCGGGAAGAGGTGTGCCGTTTTCCTGATAGGATATTATATCCTCAGGCAAAATCGTTTTATATCCGTTTTCTTTTATATATTTCAGATCCGTTTCAAACTCATCGGGAGATATGATAAACTCTCCATGCCGTCCCTTTTCCTTTAAAATGTGGTGGTACATTATTATAGGAAGGTCATATTCTGTGTTTAAATCCTTTGCAAGACAAAAGATGTATGTGCCTGCCCTAAATATCCCAAAAAAGACTGCTAAAGTTATGAGGAAAACAAACAAACGGAAAAAATATCGTTTCACGCTATCACACTCCTTTTATAAAATGTATGAATTGACAGCTTGTATAAATCATATAATTTTTTTGAGGTGAGTAATTTGTATAAAAATTTTTATAGATTTTCTTTTTTGTCGTTGGTATTATCAGTTATAATCGCATTTGTTGTTACGGTAATTCCACCGCAAAACAATTATGTGGCAGTAGAAAAAGACGGGTACATAAAGTGGGTAGATTTCAATGTAAGCTACAGCGCTCTTTCAGACTGTTTAAAATATGATATTGATACCTTTGGCACAAAGCAGCATACAAGCTGGATAGATTTACTTGCTTGTCTTTCGGCACAGGGTAGCGGGAGCTTAAAAAATTACAAAAGCTCAGACCTTAAAAGAATAACAAGTCAGATAGACTCAGGAAAAACGATAAATGAGATAACAGACAATTTAAAATCTTATCCTTATTACAAAGAGGCGTATTCTGCTGTTTTAGGCGGATTTGTGGGTGAATATGAAATAGAAAAAGATGACAATACTTATGAAAAGAAATATGGACTAAAAGCATATTTGCCGATTGCAAAGGGGTATTCATATTCACATTTTGATGATTTTGGAGCTTCGCGCTCTTATGGTTTTAAAAGAAAACACTTAGGTCATGATATGATGGGCAGCGTGGGAACACCGATAATTGCAGTAGAATCAGGATATGTAGAGTGTGTTGGCTGGAATCAATACGGAGGTTGGCGTATAGGGATAAGGAGCTTTGACAAAAAGAGATATTATTACTATGCGCACTTGAGGCGCGACCATCCTTATAATGATATGTATGAGGGTAAAATCGTTACTGCGGGCGATGTTATAGGATATCTCGGCATGACAGGTTACAGTACCAAAGAAAATGTAAATAATATAAACACGCCTCATCTTCACTGGGGGATTCAACTGATTTTTGATGAGAGTCAAAAAGAAGCGCTTTCGGAAATATGGATAGATGTTTATGCTATAACAAAACTTTTAGAAAGAAATCGCTCGGCAGTAGTGCGTGATGACGCGCAAAAAGAATACTATAGAAAATACGAAATGTTTGAGCCGGGCATAGAAACATAAAAGGCGATTTTTTGAAATTTTTTATTGCCAATGCCTATTAAATGTGGTAAAATATATTAAATAGTTATAATTGGGATAATTTTGGGGAGATTCAGATGAAAAAAACAAAAGAAAGCATCTCTATGCCTGAAAGAGCCGTATATTTAGCCGAAAGCTATGATGTTATAGTTATAGGTGCGGGCCATGCAGGAGTGGAGGCAGCATTAGCTGCAGCCAGATTAGGTGCAAAAACTGCGGTTTTTGCCTTAAATCTTGATACTGTCGCAAATATGCCTTGCAACCCCTCGATTGGGGGAACTGCAAAGGGACATTTGGTGCGTGAAATCGATGCTTTAGGCGGAGAAATGGGAAAGGCTGCAGATAAAACTTTTTTACAGTCAAGAATGCTTAATCGAGGAAAAGGACCTGCGGTGCATTCACTTAGGGTTCAGTCTGACAGACGAGCATATCAGGAGACAATGAAACACACGCTTGAACTTACCAAAAATCTTGATTTAAAGCAAGCAGAAGTTGTGCATATCGAAGTAGAAGATGGTACTATAAAGGGAGTAGTAACATCTGTTGGAGCGTACCATATGACAAGGTGCGCGGTGATTGCAAGCGGAACATACTTAAAAGGGAAAATTATAATTGGAGATACATCCTATGGCGGAGGGCCTGACGGTTGTCAGCCGGCAAATGAATTATCCCGCTCTTTGCAAGATGCAGGAGTTTCGATTATGCGTTTTAAAACAGGTACGCCTGCAAGAGTAAATCGCAGTACTGTTGATTTTTCTAAAATGGAGCTTCAAGAGGGCGACGAGGAAATCACGCCGTTTTCATTTGAAACAAAAAGTGCAGGCGAAAATAAGGAGGTTTGTTATTTAACATATACAAATGCAAACACTCACAAAATAATAATGGACAACCTTCACAGGTCGCCTCTTTACAGCGGGAAAATCGAGGGTGTAGGGCCAAGATATTGTCCGTCTATTGAAGATAAAATCGTGAGATTTAAAGATAAAGAACGGCATCAATTATTTATCGAACCGATGGGTGCAAATACAGAGGAAATGTATGTACAGGGTATGTCATCAAGTCTTCCTGAAGATGTGCAATTGGCGATGCTTCGCTCAATTAAAGGGCTTGAAAATGTAAAGATGACAAGAACTGCATATGCTATAGAGTATGATTGTTCAGACCCGACACAGCTTGATGCTTCTTTAGAATTTAAGGAGATTGACGGTTTGTTCGGAGCAGGACAGTTTAACGGCAGCTCAGGATATGAAGAAGCTGCAGCTCAAGGACTTATTGCTGGTATTAATGCCGCAAGAAAGGTTCAAGGAAAAGAACCTGTTGTTCTAGACAGGTCAACCAGTTATATAGGAACGCTGATTGACGATTTAGTGACCAAAGGAACGCCTGAACCATATCGTATGATGACTTCAAGGTCTGAGTACAGATTAATTTTAAGACAGGATAACGCAGACTATCGCTTAACCCCGTTAGGTTACGAAATAGGTCTTATCTCTAAAGAAAGATATGAAGAATTTAAGGCAAAGTGGAAGTCAATAGAAGAGGAAGTTGAAAGGATTGAAAATATAACCTTTCCTCCGTCAAAAGAAGTTCTGGAATATTTGGAGGAACATAATTCATCTCCTATCACTACCGGTATAAAGTTTTCTGATTTGCTTCGCCGTCCTGAAATTGATTATTTAAGCCTTATAGGTCTTTTGGGAGAAGAGACAAGGTTAGACAGACAGTCGGCAGAAGAGGTTGAGATTTTAGTTAAGTATAGCGGATATATCGAAAGGCAGAATAAACAGGTAGAGCAGTTTAAAAAGATGGAGGCAAAAAAACTGCCAAGAAATATAAATTATGATGAAATCTCAGGGTTGAGGCTTGAGGCAAGACAAAAGCTTAACAAGTTAAAGCCGCACTCTTTAGGGCAGGCGAGCAGAATTTCGGGCGTAAGTCCGGCTGACATATCGGTTCTTTTAGTTTATCTGGAGCAGTCAGCAAAAGAAAGGAATTAACATTATGATAAAAAGTATGACAGGGTACGGAAGATATGAGCATGTTGATGAGAACAGGAAGATTATAATTGACCTTCGTTCAGTAAATCACAGATACTGTGACATCACAGTCAAGGTACCCAGAGCTTACGGATATTTAGAAGACAAAATAAGGGAGTATGTAGCGTCCAATATTTCAAGAGGTAAAGTAGAAGTATTTTTATATATTGAAAACTACACCTCTTGTGACAAGGTAGTAACAGTGGACCATGTTTTAGCGGAAAACTATTACAATGTGTTAAAAGAGCTCAAGGATACCTATGTTTTAAGAAATGATATAGGGCTTTCGGATTTGGCAAGATTTTCAGATATTTTTGTGACACGCCAGCAGGACGAAGATAAGGATAAAGCGTGGGAAATGATTCTTTCGTGTTTAAAGCCTGCTGTTTTAGACTTTATTGAAATGCGTATCCGTGAAGGAGAAAGACTAAAAGAGAATTTGCTTGAAAGAGCAGGAGTTATTAAAGGTCTGGTTGATAAAATCAAGGCGCGTGCTCCTGAAATTGTTGAAGAATATGAAAAGCGACTTCGTTCAAGAATAGACGAGCTCTTAGGTGATTATAAAGCCGATGAAGGAAGAATACTAACAGAGGTTGGAGTAATGGCAGACAAAGTTTGCATTGATGAAGAGTTAGTAAGGCTCAATTCTCACTTTGAAGAACTTGAAAAAATCTTAAGTCTTAGCGAACCTGTCGGAAGAAAGCTTGATTTTTTAGTTCAGGAAATTAATCGTGAAACCAATACAATAGGTTCAAAAGCCAATGATTTCGGTCTGGCAAAAAATGTTGTAGAAATTAAATCCGAAATAGAAAAGTTAAGGGAACAGATACAGAATATTGAATAGGAGTATGTGCTATGAAACTTATAAATATCGGTTTTGGAAATGTTATTTCAGCAAACAGGCTTGTTGCTATCGTAAGTCCCGACTCTGCCCCCATTAAGAGAATGGTGCAGGACGCAAGAGACAGAGGTATATTAATAGATGCGTCTTACGGCAGGCGTACAAGAGCGGTAATTATAATGGATAGTGACCACATAATACTTTCTGCTGTTCAGCCTTCAACAGTTGCTCATAGACTTGATGAAACAGCGTCAACTGATGATGTTGTTGATTTAGGAGGAGAGGGCGATGAGTAAAAAAAGGGGACTTTTAGTTGTCTTTTCAGGTCCTTCAGGTTCAGGTAAGGGAACTGTCTTGAAGGAGGCTTTGAAAAAAAGTGACAACTTGGAAATTTCTGTGTCAGTAACAACCCGTGCGCCTCGTGAGGGTGAGGTTGACGGGGTCGATTATATTTTTTATTCGAATGAACAGTTTAAAGAGCTTGTTTCAAACAATGGTTTTTTAGAATGGGCATGCTTTTGTGAAAATTATTATGGCACGCCTCGTGCAAGAATTGAGGCACTCTTAGACGAAGGAAAAGATGTGGTTTTAGAAATAGAGGTGCAGGGCGCGATGAAAATCCGAGATAAGTGCCCCGAAGCTGTGTTAATTTTTAATTTGCCCCCGTCACAAAAAGAACTGGAAAAGCGTTTGGTTGGCAGAAATACAGATTCACCTGAAATTGTTGAAAAAAGACTAAAAACTGCAATCTGGGAAATAGAACAGGCAAAACATTATGATTACATAGTGGTAAATGATAAGGTAGAAACAGCAGCAGATGCATTTCTTTCAATTTTAGAGGGGGAAAAATGCAGAGCAAAAAGAAACGAAACCTTACTTGACTCATATAAATAAGATAATAATTTTTGAAAGGGTTGATATATTATGATGCTTTATCCGTCAATTGTAAATCTACTTAAGAAGGCGGGCAGCAAGTACAGTTTAGTTATTGCGGCGTCAAAGCGCGCAAGAGAAATCTGTGAAAATGCAGAGGATGCAGGAGAACCTATTGACGGTGCTCGCGCAATAACTGCAGCAGCAACAGAAATCGCAGATGGAGAGATTGTAGTTGAAAGCTATGAAGGAACAGACGAAATCATTGAAAAGGTTGCTTATGTAAATTCGGAAGAATATATAAAGAACCAGATGGTACAAAATGAACTTCGTGCAAATCCTGAATTAAGAGCAGATGAATAAGATAAAAATAGGAATAGTTTCTTTAGGCTGTCCAAAAAACAGAGTAGATACAGAAATTATGTTAGGTATTCTTGGTGAAGAAGGATATGAGATTGTAACCGATCCTAAGGACGCCCACATAATTGTTGTAAATACATGTGCTTTTATAGACTCCGCTAAGGAAGAATCCATAAATACAATTCTAGAAATGGCAGAGTATAAAAATCTCAATTGTAAATATCTTTTAGTAACGGGATGTATGGCAGAGCGTTACCATGATGAGATTTTAAAGGAACTTCCTGAGGTTGATGCTGTTTTAGGAACAGGAGATTACCACAAAATTAAAGAGGCTATAAAAGAAGTGGAAAAAGGGAAAAAACCTGTGTTTTTTGGGCATGTTGACGATGACATTCCAGAAGGATACCCGAGAATTATCTCGACAGGAAGTGCTACGGCATATCTTAAAATTGCAGATGGCTGTGACAATAAATGCACCTATTGCATTATTCCGAAACTTCGCGGAAAATACAGAAGCAGACCTATCGAGGAAATCATAAAAGAGGCAGAAGAACTGGCAAAAAGCGGTGTGAAAGAGCTTATACTTATTGCTCAGGACACCACGCGCTATGGTTACGATTTAGAGGGGAAGGAGCTTTTATCTGAGCTTTTGCGTTCCTTGTGTAAAATTGAAGGAATTCATTGGATAAGGGTTCACTATATGTACCCCGAATCGATTACTGACAGTATGATTGATGTTTTTGCCAATGAGCCTA
>JAZSQN010000039.1:0-17941 GCA_045537995.1 Congzhengia sp.
CAACAGACAAAAATGAAATTTTTCATTTAACCAAAGGTTTTACAGGAAGTGCAAAGGAGCTTTCCGATAAAATTTTAGAGCGCGCTCTTGAGCTGTCAGGCGGAATTGCAACAGACGATATGACCGTTGCCGTATGTGCTCTTTCAAATAACCGATAAAATTTAATAACACATTTTTGTTTTTCTCATATAATGCAGTATAAGAGTTAAACGAGGTGAGCAAAATGCGTCTTAAATACAGATTATGGGCACTGGTTTCTGCAGCTTTTTGTATAGGAATTTTTGCAGGAATTCTTCTTCCGCCGATTTGTCTTGTAGTAATAGAAGGCATTTTGCTCCTTTTTATTGCCTTTTGCAAAATTTGTGGATAAATTAAATTACATAAATGGAGGTTATTTTATGAAAATAGTAGTTTTACAATTTCCTAAATTGATTTCAGGTCTCCTTCGTTCCATTTTTAAAATCAAAAAAAGCGAGTAGATATCTACTCGCTTTTTTACTTGATATATAAATATGGATTTTGTGCCTCTTTATTCTTCCTTATCTCAAAATGAAGATGCGGTCCTGTTGACCTGCCGGTATTTCCAACCGCTGCAATTTTGTCTCCCTTTGCAACCACATCGCCAGCTTTAACATAAAGGGCTGAACAGTGTGCGTAATAAGTAATAAAGCCGTTTTGATGGTCTATTTTTACAATATTTCCGTATCCATTGCTCTGGTATTCGGATTCTAAAACGATTCCGTTATCACTAGCATAAATCGGCGTGCCTGTTTTTGCTCCTATATCTATTCCCGCATGAGCTCTGCCCCATCTTTTGCCGTAATTAGATGTAAGTGTGCCATTTACAGGCATAATAAATTCACCTGTTCCTATCGGTCGCGGCGGAGTTTTTGTACCTATTAATTCAACCTGCGTTGTGGGTTCTTTAATAATCCGGCTTTCTATTACATTTTCTTCAGTTATTACACCGTTTACTTTTGTGATATAAGCATGTAAGTATTTTATTCCGTTTACACCGTTGACTTCTGTTCTTGTTTGACCTTCGTAAACTGTATTATCTTCCTTTTCGATAGTTTCAAAAGGAATTTCTATGTTTTGATTTATATATTCAACTGTTTTTATAGAAATGGCAGGTTCGCTCGTGTAAATCTTAAGCGTTAATCCTTCACTTATTTCTAAAATATCATTAACTGATAAAATTTCCTCTTCTTTTACGCCGTAGTTCTCTGCAATTTGCTCTAAGGTTTCATCAGGCATTACCTGATGGTAAACACATTTACCCTTTAAGAGCTCTTGCATCGCATCCTCATACGAAAGAACCGTGTCCTTTGGAACATGGCTTGCTAAAACTGTAACCTCTGCACCGTATGAAACTTCTTCGTACTTTTTGTCCTCAAACTCTTTAATGTACGATTCTACAATGAGATTTGCTTCCTCTTCTGTATTTAGAGCAACTATAAAATTACCGTTTTCGGATACGGTATATGCTTCTACCATTTCCTCTGATAAAGCTTTTAGATTTTCAGCAAGCTCCTCTTTTTGAGTAAAATCATCTTTGTTTACGATTCTTGTAGAAAATTCCTCTTGTGCAACTGGTTCAAATTCTATTTCAGAAATTGTTTCTACTTCTTCCTTTACTTCACTTAAAACCTCATAATATTCGCTTTTTGTAGGAACTACTCCTAAAACCTTGTCATCAACTTTTACTGCGTAGCCTACTCTGAAATTAGCCGTAAAAAATATTCCTGTTATTAAAACTGTTGCGGTTATAAACGAAATTCTTGATTTTGTTTTTTTTGATAAATTAACATCGTTGAAATTAAAACGAATTCTCTTTAACACCGCTTTAAAATTTAAAGGTGTTAACTTTTTATTTTTAAACATTTGATCCATCCTTGATTTTTGTGTTACAACAAAATTATATGTAATATTTACAAAATTATTACAAAGTTGTTAAATACACTATACAACATATTGCATAAAAAAGCAAGTATTTTTTTGTTAATTTATTATTTCGAAAAATACAAAATCCCGAAAAACCCTTGTTTTACGGGGTTTTCCGGGAAAGTATGCCGTATGATTTTTGTGGGATTGTTAACATTCCGTTCACATTTATTAAGTTTTCGCATCCAAAAATTGTTACAAAATCTTCGCTAATTTTAATATTTTCGTCATTTTCTCCCATGTTTATAACAAAAAGCAATTCACCTCTTGAAAAATACACCGCTTTTCCAACAGTATGAATTTCTTTTATAAGCAAGGAAAATGACTCAAAAAACTCATTTCTCAAACTTTTAAGCTTCTTTATAAAATCAAATATTTCAAAATCTTCTTTATTATATGGATATCCTCTGCGACAGTATGGGTCTGAAAAACCATCGAGACCTACCTCGTCACCGTAGTAAATACAGGCAATACCCGGCAATGAAAACAACAAAAAGATTGCTTTATATAGTCCTTCTTTGCCTCTTTTAAGTTCTTCTTCGGAAAGAACATAATTTTTAGCTTCTTCTCTGTTGATATGCCCTTTTACGCCTAATGCATTTATTATTCTCTCTGTGTCGTGAGTTGAAATTATATTCATAAGGCAGTCAATTGCAGGCTTTGGGTAATTTTCTTCTATTGATAATATCCTTTCTTTAAAAAGTTCTGCACATCCTTCTTTGATATAATCAATTATTGCTGTACGCCAGGGGTAATTCATAACAGAATCGAGCTGATTTCCTAAAAGATATCTGCGTCTTTTTCCATATGCAAATTTATTTGTTGCATCTTCCCAGACTTCACCTATTATAAGCGCATCATTATCGGTTTCCTTCACCCGAAAACGAAGCGCATCTAAAAATTCATCAGGCAGTTCATCTGCAACATCCAACCTCCACCCTGAAGCTCCATTATTTTGCCAATAATTTAAAACACCGTTTTTGCCTGTTATGAACTCGAGATAATCAGGGTCGTTTTCATTTACATTGGGCAAATTGGGAAATCCCCACCAGCATTCATACCCTATATCACTTTCATTAAAGTTGTACCATTTATAATAAGGAGAACTTTTGCCCTGATAGGCCCCTTTGTCATCATAATTTAAAAACTTATTAAAATATCTGCTGTCTGCGCCCGTGTGGCTAAAAACCCCATCTATTATTACCTTAATACCTTTTTTAGATGCAAGCTCGCAAAGCTTTTTAAAATCGGCATTTGTGCCTAAATACGGGTCAATATTTAAATAATCTGCTGTGCTGTATCGGTGATTTTCCGGACTTTCAAAAACAGGATTTAAATAAATAATATCGACTCCCATATCATCAATATAATCAAGTTTTTCTATTATCCCCTGTATATTTCCCATAAAGAAATCATTGCCAAATGAATCAGGAGTTAAAAACCAGTCATCAATTATTTTTCGTTCATTTTTGGACGGTCTGTACATATAATTATTACTACGGCAAAATCTGTCCGGAAAAATTTGATACATAAAGGAGTTTTTCGCCCATGATGGCGTGTCAAATTTTTCATCGTAAACTGTCAACTGCCACTCGCCTAACCAGTCCTCGATATATGCCTTGCCGTCTCGCATACCGCAAAATCTCATACCGCAAGGACTTAAAAACTCAAATCTGTAAAAATAAAGATTTGCACAAGGAAAAGAGGTTGTACAAGAAAATCTTAAATATTCCCCTTTTTCTTCTGTCATTTCCATAGGAATTGAAACAAACTCAGGTGTTTTATCCTTGCGCATACACAGGGTTACAGTTTCGGGACACTCGCTTTTTAAAATATCTATATTAAACACACATTCTTCATTAGTTTTAAGGGCTCCGAAAGGAATTTTATATTGTTCGCTCTTTGAATTGTATATTATTCTCTCCATTATCTTGCTCCCTTTTGGATATTTTTTTATATAAAAAGAATAATACTAATATTCTTATTTATAAAATGTAATGCTTTAAATATTGATATTTATAATTATATGCAATAGAACATGTTTTAATCGGATTTTTGTCACACGGAGGATTTTTATGAAAGACTTGGATAACAGCCTTGCAGAATATCTGTTTCACGAGGGCACAAACTATTGTGCATACGATTTTTTAGGCGCACATCTTAAAGATGACGGAAAATGTGTGTTCAGAACATGGGCAAAAAATGCAGCACAAGTTTTTGTTACCGGTTCATTTTGCAATTGGGATAATTTCTTACACGAAGCACACAGAATAACTGACGGCGGAATTTATGAGTGCATTATAGACGGAGTTTCTGAATTTGATTCATATAAATATGTTATAAAGACAAAAGACGGAAAAACTCTCTTAAAAGCCGACCCTTATGCATTTCACAGTGAAACAAGGCCCGAAACTGCTTCTAAAGTATATAATTTGGACGGATATTGCTGGCAGGATAAAATCTGGATGAAAAGCCGAAACGGAAATGATTTTTCGAAGCCTTTGAATATATATGAGCTTCATTTCGGTTCATGGAAAAAATATAAAAATGGCAAACCTTTCAGCTATGACAAAATGGCAGAAGAACTCGTACCGTATGTTAAAGATATGGGATTTACTCATATTGAACTTATGCCAATGAGTGAATATCCGTACGATAAATCTTGGGGATATCAGGTTACCGGCTATTATGCCCCTACATCGCGTTATGGCACCCCAAAAGACTTTATGAAATTCATCGACACCTGCCACAATGCAGGAATAGGTGTTATTTTAGACTGGGTACCGGCGCATTTCCCAAAAGACGCTCACGGTCTTTCTGATTTTGACGGTACAAGCTGCTACGAATACGAAGACCCTAAAATGCGCGAGCATCCTGACTGGGGAACTAAAATTTTTGATTATGGCAAAAATGAAGTCAGATGTTTTTTAATTTCTAACGCATGCTTCTGGTTTGAAAAATATCATATTGACGGCCTTAGAGTAGATGCGGTAGCATCGATGCTTTATCGCGATTACGGAAAAAAAGATGGCGAATGGACTAAAAACAAATACGGAGGAAACGAAAATTTAGAAGCAAAAGACTTTATTCAAAAATTAAATACGCGTATTTTTTCGGAATTTCCAGAAGCATTGATGATTGCAGAGGAATCAACAGCATGGCCCCTTATAACATATCCCACAGATATCGATGGTTTGGGCTTTAATTATAAATGGAATATGGGATGGATGAACGATACTCTTCTTTATATGCAGCAGGATCCGTTTTTTAAAAAAGGCGTTCATGACAGGCTCACTTTTTCGATGACATACGCCTTTTCAGAAAATTTTATTTTGCCTCTTTCGCATGATGAGGTTGTTTACGGCAAAAAATCTCTGCTTTCTAAGATGCCGGGTGAATATGAAGACAAATTTGCAAATCTTCGTGCATATCTTTCATATATGTACGCACATCCCGGAAAAAAACTTTTATTTATGGGAGCAGAATTTGGCCAGTTTATAGAATGGAATGAAGAAGAGGAATTGGACTGGAATCTTTTAAGCTTTGATTCCCATAAATGTCAGCATGAGTTTATGCGTGATTTGTGCAATTTCTATATCAGCACCCCCGCTCTTTATGAACAGGATACCTCGTGGGACGGGTTTTCATGGGCAACAGTGGATGACAGCATAAATAATATAATTTCCTTCTTTAGAATTGACAAGTCGCAAAATATGATTTTATCTGTTTCCAACTTTTCTTCTGTAAAACAGGAAAACTATAAAATCGGCGTTCCATTTTGGGGCGCGTACAAAGAAGTTTTTTCAACTGACGATACTCGTTACGGCGGGAACGGAATAAAAAACGGAAGACTATATGCAAAAAAAGGCGAAGTAAACGGCAAAAAATATTATATAAATTTAACTGTTCCGCCTTTTTCTACAGTTTACTTTTATAAGGCAAAACCGCAAAAACATAAAAATAAGTAAATCGCAGCACATTAGGAGGCTCATCATGAAATTAAAAAAAGAAATGATTGCAATGCTACTTGCCGGCGGTCAGGGAAGCAGACTATATGTTTTAACCTCAAGCCGTGCAAAGCCTTCAGTACCATTCGGAGGCAAATACCGAATAATTGATTTTACACTTTCTAACTGTTCAAATTCAGGAATTGATACAGTCGGCGTATTGACACAGTATAAACCATTAGAATTAAATGCATATATAGGAACGGGTCAGCCATGGGACTTAGATAGAATGAATGGAGGTATTCAGGTGCTCCCTCCTTATGTTACAGGTTCTGACGGTCAATGGTATAAAGGAACAGCAAATGCAATTTATCAAAACATTGAATTTATAGAGCAATATTCACCGACATATGTATTGATTTTATCAGGTGACCATGTCTATAAAATGGATTATTCCAAAATGCTTGATTTTCACAAAGAAAAGCAGGCTGATGCTACAATTGCTGTTATGGATGTCCCGATTGACGAAGCGCATTCATACGGAATTATGAATACAAATGAGGATTTATCAATCTATGAATTTGAAGAAAAGCCCAAAGAGCCAAAATCTACTAAGGCATCGATGGGTGTATATATTTTTACATGGGAGAAACTTAAAAAATATATGATTGAAGACGAAAAAAATCCACAATCATCGAACGATTTCGGAAAAAACATCATTCCTGATATGTTAAATTCGGGAGAAAAAATGTTTGCGTATCCGTTTGACGGATACTGGAAAGATGTAGGAACTGTCGATAATCTTTGGGAAGCAAATATGGACCTTTTAAATCCAAAAATTCCCCTTAATCTAAGTGACCCGCTGTGGAGAATATATTGCAGACATTCTCTTACTACTCCTCAATACATCGCCAGCACAGCAGAGGTAAAAAATTCTATGATTACCGAAGGCTGTAATGTTGAAGCAAAGGTGAATAATTCAATTCTCTTTTCTGATGTGAATGTGTGTCCAGAAGCTGATATAAGCTATTCAGTTATAATGAGAAATGTGCGTATAGAACAGGGTGCTAAGGTTCGATATGCAATTGTTGCAGACGACGCTGTAATTGAGTCTGGTGCGACAGTTGGCGCTCCTCCTGAAGACTATCCTGATAGAGACAAATGGGGAATTGCAGTAATCGGTCAGGGCGCAGTGGTAAAAGCAGGTCAGGTTGTTTTACCCAAAGAAATGCTTGCACCCAAAGAAAACCGATAATATAACTACAGTAAATCACCGCTTTTAAGCAGAAACGGAGGACCTTAAATGGACGCATTTTGTATACTTTTTACAGATACCTATGACGGCAAAGAAAACAAATTAAATGAAATCTCAAAAACAAGGACAATCGCGTCTGTTCCTTTCGGCGGAAGATATAGGCTGATAGACTTTATGCTTTCATCGTTAGTAGGCGCAAATGTCAATAATATAGGAATTATTACAAAAAGTAATTACGGCTCTTTGATGGACCATTTAGCTTGGGGTAAGGATTGGGATTTAGACCGCAAAAACGGCGGATTAAAAATTCTGACCCCGTTTGCTACAACCAACTTTTCTTATAATGACAACCAGTTTGAAATTCTAAAAAGTGTATACGGATACATTGAAAGTATGCTCCCTGAATATTGTGTAATAACGAGTGCCGATATGGTTTCAAATATTGATTTTAACTGTATGTTTGATGCTCATATTAAAACCAAAGCTGATATCACTGTGCTCTGTACAAAAAGCTATGCTCAGGATAATGATACTGAAATTACCGTATCTGAAGATTCAAAAATTATAAACACGCTTATAAAAACGCATCCTGCAAGCGAAGAAACTTTAATTGCACGAGATGTTTTTGTCATGAAAAAATCTTTACTGTATGAGCTTATTGATTATGGCGTCACTTACGGATGGAAAACATTCAAAAAAGATATAATCGCCAAAAAATTTTCAGAGCTTGACATTTTTGCATATGAACACACAGGGTACTTTAAAATTATAGATGATTTGAATGTTTACCTTCGTGCCAACCTCGATATGCTGGATAAAAAAACAAGACAGGAAATTTTCATTAAAAACCAGCCTGTACTTACCCGTACTAAAGACTCCGTTCCTACAAAATACGGGTATTGCGCTAAAGTTAATAACTGCTATATAGCTGACGGCTGTGTGATTGACGGCGAGGTTAGCAACAGCATAATTTTCAGAAATGTTAAAATCGAAGCAGGCGCTTGTATAAAAAATTCAATTATAATGCAAAATTCTATTATAGAAAAAAATGCATACCTTGATTTTGTAATTGCTGATAAAAATACAAAAGTGACAAAAGGCATAGAAATTCGCGGTGCAAATACCCTTCCTGTAGTTGTTAATAAAGGAAAAACGGTTTGAAAAATAACTGACGGATTATTGTTTGTTTTGACACGAAATACTAATAAAGGAGTGATTTTTGATGAAAGTCTTATATGCTACATCAGAAGCTTCGCCTTTTCTTAAAACAGGAGGGTTGGGTGATGTTTTAGGCGCTCTTCCTAAAGCAGTCAAAAAAAAAGGTGTTGACTCTCGGATAATTATGCCTTTATACTCACATATTCCTGATTCGTTAAAGAAAAATATGGAATTTATTAACAGCTTCTATGTCACAATCAGTTGGAGAAAAACCTACTGCGGTGTCTTTCGTCTTATGGTCGATGATGTAATATATTATTTTATAGATAACGAGCAGTATTTCTCCCGCCAAAATGTATACGGAGAATATGATGATTCGGAGCGCTTTGCCTTTTTTTCAAAAGCTGTTTTAGATGTTTTAAACTTAATTGATTTCTTTCCCGATATAATACATGTAAATGACTGGCAGACAGCGCTTCTGCCCGTTTATTTAAATGCATTTTACAGAGCAGATCCAAGATATGCCCCTATAAAGACTGTACTTTCGATACATAATATCGAATTTCAGGGAAAATACAATCCGATAATTTTAGGAAGCATATTTGGTCTGGATGTGAACTTTCGTTCGCTTTTAATGTATGACGGCGATATAAATCTTTTAAAAGGCGGAATCGAAGCATGCGACATGATTACAACAGTAAGTAACAGCTACGCAAATGAGATTTTAAACGAAAGATATTCTCACGGGCTTCATAATATATTGATTTCCAGACAATATAAACTGCGGGGAATTGTAAACGGAATAGATACAGATATGTTTAATCCAGAAAAAGACAGCGCGATAGCTAAAACATATAGTTATGAGACAATAAGATTTAAGTGGCTGAATAAAAAATCTCTTCAAAAAGAAATGGGATTAGAAATAAGTAACAATATTCCCGTAATAGGAATGGTTACCCGCATGACATCTCAAAAAGGCATAGAGCTGTTGTGTGAGGTCGCGCACGAAATATCTAACCTCCCCGTACAACTTATAATTTTAGGAACAGGCGACAGCCATTTTGAAGGTTTTTTCTATAACTGGGAACAATCCTGTCATGATAAGGTACGCTCATATATCGGCTTTTCGGGCGATATGGCGCAAAAAATCTATGCGGGTGCTGACTTTTTTTTGATGCCCTCGAAATCCGAACCGTGCGGGCTTGCGCAGATGATAGCACTGCGTTACGGAACGATTCCCATAGTTCATACTGTGGGCGGTCTTAAAGATACCGTAAAACCATATAACCCCCAAACAAAAGAGGGTAACGGCATTACATTTCAGAGCTTTAACGCCTATGATATGTTAGATGCAATAAAGCGCGCAATTGAATTATTTCACGACAAGCAGTCCTTTAGTGCTTTAAGAAAAAATGCGATGTCGGGTGACTACAGCTGGGAAGTGCCTGCTCAAAAATATATAGAAATTTATAAGGAAATTTTATCAAGATAAAGGAAAAGTTATTTATGAATGATTTATGCGAAAAACTTAAAAGTAATTTAAACAAAATAATGAATGTCAACTTTGGAAGTGATTTAAAAAACGGAAATCATCGTCAGGTATATGAGGCTCTTTTGTCTGCTACCAATATGGTTTTAGCTGAGAAGCGTGCCGATTATATAAAGAAAGTAAAAGAACAAAATAAAAAGCAAGTCTACTATATGTCAATGGAGTTTTTAGTAGGCAATTCCTTAAGAAATAATTTGTGGAATTTGGGAGTAGAAGACGAAATAAAACTATATCTTAAAGATTATGGGTTTGATATAGAATCATTTTACGAAACAGAGCCCGATGCAGGATTGGGCAACGGCGGATTAGGAAGACTCGCCTCCTGTTATATGGATTCTCTTACTACTCTGTCATACCCTGCTACAGGATTCTCGATAAGATATGAATTCGGTATTTTCAAGCAGGTAATAATTGACGGTTGGCAAAATGAATTCCCTGACAGCTGGATTGATAAGGCAGGATTTTGGTTGAATCCAAGATATGATGAGGAGGTTGAAGTTCACTTTTTTGGAAATGTTCATGAGAACTGGACGAATAACGGCCTAAAGACAGAACATACAGATTATGTGAGCATCATTGCAACTCCGTATGACCTCTTTATTTCAGGATACAATACCGATGCTGTTAATACCTTAAGATTGTGGAGTGCAAAATCAACATCTGGATTTAATATGGATCTGTTTTCTAAAGGTGAATATGTAAAATCAACAGAAAACGAGGCTATTGCAAGCTCCATTTCAAAGGTATTATATCCCGCAGATGACGCATACGAAGGAAAATCCTTAAGGCTTAAACAGCAATACTTTTTTGTCAGTGCATCACTTCAACAAATAACACGCAACCATTATAAAACACATAAAACATTTGATAATTTTAAAGATTACGCAGTTATTCATATTAATGATACTCACCCGTCTTTATGTGTTCCTGAGCTCATGAGAATACTGATGGACGATTATCTGTATAAGTGGGACGAAGCATGGGAAATTACATGTTCCGTTTTGGCATATACAAACCACACAGTTATGAGCGAGGCTTTAGAAAAATGGCCCATTGATCTGGTAAGATCACACCTTCCCAGAATTTATACAATTATCGAAGAAATTAACCGCCGTTTTTGCAATTATATCTACGAAAATCATACAAAATTCGGTGCTAATATTAATAATATGGCGATAATTGAAGGTGGTATGGTTAAGATGGCGAATCTTTGTATAGCCGGAAGCTACAGTGTAAACGGCGTTTCAAAACTCCACTCTGAAATCTTAAAAAAAGACACCTTCCGTGATTTTAATGCCATTTACCCCGACAAATTTACGAATGTAACAAATGGTATTACCCACAGACGATGGCTATGCCAGGCAAATCCGCTTCTTTCGGAGCTTTTAGTTGATAAAATAGGCGATGGCTTTAAGAAAAACCTAAGTGAAATTGAAAAGTTCAATAATTTTTCAGAAGATAAAGAAGTTTTAATCGCGTTACAAGAAATAAAAAAAGCAAATAAACTCCGTCTGAGTGAATATGTTTCAAGGAAAAACGGAATTGAACTAAATTGTAATTCTCTATTTGATATTCAGGTTAAAAGGCTCCACGAATACAAACGCCAATTGTTAAATGCTCTTCATATTATAGATCTTTACCTTAAGATAAAGTATGACGGTCACCGTCCTGAGCCCAAAACATTTATATTTGCAGCAAAAGCCTCTTCGGGCTACTTTATGGCAAAGGAAATAATCAGGTTGATTTGTGCCTTATCTGAAATGTGCGAGCGTGATGCTGATGTGAGAGATTTTATAAAAGTCGTATTTATCGCTGATTACAAAGTTTCGCTCGCTGAAATTATTATACCGGCAGCAGATATAAGCGAACAAATTTCACAAGCCGGAAAAGAAGCCTCAGGAACCGGCAATATGAAGCTTATGATAAACGGTGCTGTTACGCTTGGTACGATGGACGGTGCAAATGTCGAAATTTTTGAATCGGTAGGATGTGACAATATATTCATATTCGGAATGACTGAAAAGGAGGTAAATGAATTATATAACCGCCCATATATCCCTAAAGAATATTACGAAAAAAACCCCAGAATACGACGAGTGCTGGACTTTATTAAAGACAGGGGTATATCAGGTAAAAACTTTGATTCAATATTTAATTATCTTATAAATTCAGACCCATATATGAATCTTGCAGACTTCGATTCATACTGCAACGCCCACGAGCAAGTAAACGAGGCATATAAAGACCGCAACAAATTTAGTAAAATGTCTTTAAAAAATATTGCAGGCTCAGGAATGTTTGCCTCAGACCGCAGTGTAAAAGAATATGCCGAAAATATCTGGCATGTAAAGGCTGTTAAATAGATTAAAATGGAACGCTTTGCGTTCCATTTTTTATATATTGACACAAGATAGTATTTTTAGTATAATTATGGCGAAGTCTGTTGTGCTGAACAAGACTTAAATTAAGGTTTATAATTAAAGCGTGCTTTTTGCCCACGAAAGAAAACGCGCTTATATTTAGTGGGCAGAAAGGTTGGAATAAATATGAAAAAATTACTCGCATTACTTCTAGTTCTTGTAATGTCTGTAACCGTTATTGCGTGCGGTAAGAAAGATGTTACCGAAGAAAACGAACCTGCTTTAAATATCGAAACACAGGTAGAAGAACCAACAGGCGAAGAAAAAACAGAAGGAAAGACAGAAGAAGAAACGAAACCCGAAAAGAAAGAACCCGAAAAAGAAGAAAAACCCGCTGAAAAACCGTCTGAGCCTTCCGCTCCTTTAACAGTGGGAAATAAATTACTTGCCGAATTTAAGGCAAAGGCATCTTCCGGTTCTGCCTTAGCAATTGCTGAGTCAATTGCAACCGGTGGTTCTCTTCCTTTTATGGCAGGAGCTATGGAAGTTGAGCCCGGTCTTCTTTCAGGTTTTGACAATGCCGAAATCACAGGTTTTAAATCAGGTGCTGTTTTTCAGCCTATGATTGGCTCTATTGCTTTCATTGGTTATGTTTTTGAATTGGAAGACGGTGTATCTGCTTCTGATTTTATTGCCACCTTGAAGAAAAACGCAAATCTTCGTTGGAATATATGCGTTGAGGCAGAAGAAATGGTTGCGGGAAGTTCACAAAATAAAGTGTTTTTCGTAATGAGCCCCAAGCATTTTGAAGAATAGTTTAAAAAAGCGGGCATAAACCCGCTTTTTTTTATAAAGGAGAATCTTTATGCTATTTTCAAGCATTACATTTTTATACTATTTTTTGCCGCTTACGCTTATTCTGTATTTTATAGCGCCAAAACCACTTAAGAATGTCGTATTACTTCTTTCGAGTCTCATATTTTATGCATGGGGCGAACCTAAATGCGTATTCTTGATGCTTGCAACAGTTGCCTTAAACTATGTTTTAGGCATACTTATAGAAAAAGCCAAAACGAAAACACAAAAAAAAGTTTTTCTCGGCATTTCTGTAACGGCAACTCTCTCAGGACTTATATATTTTAAATATGCAAACTTTTTTGTAGAAAATTTTGCAGCCTTAACAGGAATTTCAGTTCCTGCTTTAAATGTTGTTCTTCCTATCGGCATAAGCTTTTATACCTTTCAAATATTAAGCTACTCAATAGATGTATATAGAGAAGATGTTAAAGCACAAAAAAATCCCATTACCCTTGCCACATATATCGCACTCTTCCCTCAGCTTATAGCAGGTCCTATTGTGAGATATGCAGATGTTGAGTCTCAGCTTGTAAAAAGAACACATACATTCAAAAAGGTGTCTTACGGAATAAAGCGCTTTATCTTTGGTCTTGCAAAAAAAGTTATTCTGGCAAACACTTTAGGCGAGCTGTGTGAGGCATTTTATGTGACGGATAATGCATCAATCCTCTATTTCTGGCTTTTTGCAATTAGCTATATGTTGCAGATTTACTTTGATTTTTCAGGCTATTCCGACATGGCGATAGGTTTGGGAAAAATCTTCGGATTTGACTTTTTAGAAAACTTTAATTATCCTTTTATTTCAAAAAGTATATCAGAATTCTGGCGCAGATGGCATATATCACTAGGCTCATGGTTCCGTGACTATGTGTATATTCCGATGGGCGGTAACAGAGTAGGGAAATCCAGACTCTTTATTAACCTTTTTGTTGTGTGGTTTTTAACAGGTTTCTGGCACGGTGCAGAATGGAACTTCATTCTTTGGGGACTTTTTTTCCTTGTCCTGCTTGTCGCAGAAAAATTCCTTCTGGCAGATTTTTTAAGGAAATCAAAGGTTTTATCGCATATTTACACACTTTTCTTTATAGCAATCTCATTTGCTATATTCAGCGGAAACGGAGCACACGAAGCGTTTTTGCGTGTGGGCGGTCTTTTTGGAGCAGGAGGTATACCCTTTGTCTCTTTTGAGTTTTTGTACACTTTAAGGAATTATGGTTTTGTTTTAATAATTTCAATTTTCGCAGCGACACCTGCTGCAAAAAATCTTGTTTTATGGCTCAATAAGAAAAAAAGTATTTCTTTTGTTTTGAATATTGCAGAAATTTTAGTTTTGGTATTTTTATTGGTTATTGTTACTGCATTTTTAGTTGACGGCTCATTTAATCCGTTTTTATACTTTAGATTTTAGGAGAATTATTATGAACAAAGAAATAAAAAATATAGTTTCCTCTTTTCTTTTTGCTGTTCTCCTTTTGGCAGGCTTTTTCATTTGTCTTTTAACTCCCGACAAGCAGTATTCCGAAAGCGAGCGGAGGGAATTAATGCAGTTGCCCGTTTTGTCTAAAGACACACTTTTGAACGGAGAGTTTACTTCAAGCTTTGAGTCATATGCTAAAGACCAATTTCCCGAACGCGAAAATATGAGGTCAATAAAAGCATACTTTTCACAAAACATCTTGCGAAAGCTTGAAAACAACGGACTTTTCTATAAAGACGGACATATCTCAAAAGTAGACAATAAAGAGAACGAGGTCATGCAAAATCATGCAGCTGAGCGTTTTTCTTTCCTATATAACACATATTTAAAAAATAACAGGGTGTTCCTTTCAATTGTGCCTGATAAAAATTTTATTTTGGCTAAGGAAAATGATTATTCCTCTCTTGACTACGATAGATTTATTGATAACATGAAATCAAAAGTTGATTTTATGGAATATATTGATATTACCGATTTGTTATCATTGGACGATTACTATAAAACAGATACCCATTGGAAACAGGAAAATATCATTGATATAGCGCATAGGCTTTCAACGGCTATGGGAAAAAAAGTAACCTATAATTCATACACTGAAAACATTGTCCCAACACCATTTTATGGTGTATACACTGGGCAATACGCACTGCCTGTTGAACCCGATACTATAAAATATCTTACCAGTCCTGCAATTGAGAGCGCTGTTGTCACCTACTATGATACAGGCCTTCCCAGAACAGGCGAAATGTATAATATCGAAAAATCAAAAGGACGAGATCCCTATGAAATGTTTTTATCAGGAACAATGCCTTTGGTGACTCTGGAAAATCCCGATAAAAACAACAAAAACCACCTGATATTGTTCAGGGATTCTTTTGGTTCTTCAATTGCACCTCTTTTTTTAGATGCATATGATAAAATAACCGTAATTGATACAAGATATGTAAAGAGCGAATTTATAGGGAACCTTGTGGATTTTGAAGGTGCCGATGTGTTATTTTTGTACAGTTCAACGCTTTTAAACAACAGTCTGGCAATAAATTAAAAAGCAGAGGTTTAAACCTCTGCTTTTTAATTATTCTGTTTTAACATACGGCTTTGTGCCGTCAGGCTTTGTGAAGTCTATAATCTTTTTAGGACACTTACTTGCACATATTCCGCAATTTACACATTTTTCATAATCTATTTCTGCAATATTATCTTTAACATGGATCGCATCCTTAGGACAATTCTTTTCACAAATTTTACATCCCAAACAACCTGCAGAACAAATATTTTTAAGATTTGCACCTTTTTCATGAGATATGCATTTTACAAATGTTCTTTGTTTTTGCTCTACAAGCTTAATCACATTGTGCGGGCATACATCAACGCACGCTCCGCACGCAACACATTTGTCACGGTCAATTACGGCTATATCATTTTCGATTTTAATTGCACCAAACTGACATACATTGGCACAACTTCCAAAACCAATACAGCCATATGCGCACGCTTTATCACTTCCGCCGTAGCGAGTAGCGGCAACGCAATCTGTTATGCCTTCGTATTTGTGGTTTAAAACAACATTTCCGCATGTTCCGCTACACATTACCATCGCAACCTTAGGAGTCGATTCATCTACTGTTACGCCAAGTATTTGTGCTATTTTTTCTTTATTTTCCTCTTTTGTGCTGGGGCAATCAGTGATATTTGCCTTTCCTGCACAAAGCGCTTCTGCAAATCCTGAACATCCAGGATAACCGCAACCGCCACAGTTAGCACCCGCTAAGAGTTCTCCGATTTTTTCAATTCTTTCATCTTTTGAAACTTTAAAAGCGGAAGCTGCAACTCCCAGTAAAATACCGAAGGCTGCACCCATTACGCCTAATATTATAATTGGTATTAATATCTCTTTCAACTTTATACCTCCTTAAAAGCTCATACCTGAAAATCCTAAGAAAGCTAATGCCAAAAGACCTGCAGTAACTAAAGCTATAGGAAATCCCTGTAGTGCTTTGGGTATGTCAGCAGTTTCTAAACGCTCTCTTACGCCCGCAAAAAGAACGATGGCCAGCATAAAAGAAAGTCCTGCTGAAAAGCTATAAACTAAAGTGTGCACAAAATCATATCCCTCCTGCACATTTAAGAGTGCTACACCTAAAACTGCACAGTTTGTAGTGATAAGAGGAAGATATATTCCAAGTGCATTATAAAGCGCAGGCGAAAATTTCTGGATTGCCATTTCAACAACCTGCACTAATACTGCTATTACCAGAATGAACGCTACCGTCTGCATATAACTGATACCAAAAGCATCTAAAAGCATCTGAACAAAATATGTTACCACTGATGCTACAGTCATAACAAATGTAACAGCAACACTCATTCCTACTGCTGTACCTACTTTTTTTGATACGCCTAAAAATGGGCATATGCCTAAAAATTTAACTAATACATAGTTATTTGCTAAAATCGTTGTCAATGAAAGGAGTACAAGTTCTGCAAAAAGTTTCATTATTTACCGCTCCTTTCTTTCTTGGCAGTAACAATATTTATAACCGCCAATACTATACCAAGCACAATAAATGCACCAGGAGGCAAAATCATGATGGTAGCAGGTTGAAAACCTTCACCAAACAATCTAAGACCTAAGAATGTTCCGTTTCCTAAGATTTCTCTTATTGTACCTAATATACAAAGTGCCAGAGTAAATCCCAAGCCCATACCAATACCGTCAAGCGCAGATTTTACAACTCCGTTTTTTGAGGCAAATGCCTCTGCACGACCTAAAATGATACAGTTAACAACTATTAACGGAATAAAAATTCCAAGAGATTCAGATACTGCTGGGGCGAATGCATTAAGTGCCATTTCAACTGCGGTAACGCAGCCGGCAATAACTATAATATATGCTGCTATACGAACCTTATTAGGAATAAAATTTCTGAGTAATGAAATTATTATATTCGATGCAACTAAAACCGCTGTTGTTGAAAGTCCCATTCCTATACCATTTACGACAGATGTAGATACCGCAAGCGTTGCACACATTCCTAAAAATTGTACGAAGATGGGGTTCTCTTTGAGCAAGCCTTTTGTAAGCTCTTTTAAATTAGTCATTAAGGCCACCTCCAACTTCTTTTATTGCCTGTATTGCATCGTTTACACCATTTACTACTGCGTTTGATGTTATTGTAGCGCCGGTTATCGCTACAATTTCGCCTTCTTTTGCATTTCCGTTTTTAATAACTGAAAGTGGTGCTTTTTTTCCTTTAAACTGGTCTTTAAAGCTTTCGTCAGTACATTTTGCACCAAGACCTGCAGTTTCAGAATTAGATACCACCTTAATACCTGAAACAGATAAATCGGGATTTATACCTACCATCATATCAATTGCTCCGCCATAGCCTG
>JAZSQN010000178.1:0-5865 GCA_045537995.1 Congzhengia sp.
AAAATTTGTGGACATTTATTAATAATTATGTTAAAATTTTATTATATAGGTATTGAATTTTTATTTAGACAAGGAGGGCAATTAATTGAGCGAGAAAACAAAAGTTGCATTTTCTGGCACAAAGGAACAGGAAGAGCAATTAATCAAAGTAATTGAAGAACATAAAGATCAAGCGGGCGCACTGATCCCTGTTCTTCATGAAGCGCAAAATATCTATGGGTATTTACCTATTGAGGTTCAGAAAATTATTTCTGACGGACTCGGAGTTTCTATGGCAGAAATTTATGGAGTAGTGACTTTCTATACTCAATTTACGACAAACCCCAAAGGTAAATATAACATTGCGGTATGCTTAGGAACTGCCTGTTATGTTAAGGGTTCGGGTACGATTCTTGATAAAATTAAGGAAAAACTTGGCATTGATGTTGGAGAATGTACCTCTGACGGCAAATATTCAATTGAAGCGACGAGATGTATCGGTGCTTGCGGCTTGGCTCCAGTATTAACTGTAAACGATGATGTATATGGTAGACTATCGCCTGATGATATAGACGAAATTTTAGCGAAATACAATTAACAGCGAGGATTTTATGCTTGAATTATCATTGCATATTTTAGATATCGTAAATAACTCCGTAAAAGCAAATGCGACTAGAATTGAAATTGAAATTGTAGAGGACATTGTTTCAAACTTGCTTTCTATTTCGATTTCCGACAATGGATGTGGCATGGACGAAGAATTTCTAAAAAATGTCACAGACCCTTTTAAGACTACCAGACTAACGCGAAAAGTAGGTATGGGTTTATCACTTTTTCAGGCCGCAGCAGAAGCTACAGGAGGAGAACTTATAATTGCCTCAGAAAAAAATGTTGGTACAAAAGTTATTGCAACATTTGCGCATGATCATATTGACAGGCAACCTATAGGAGATATTAAAGAAACTATTATTTCAATGATAATTGGCAATGAGAGCATAGACTATATTTATCATCACATTAAAAACGGTAAGGAATTCATCTTTGATACTGCAGAGATAAAGGACATCTTAGGAGATGTCAGTCTTAAAAATAGTGAAGTAATATCTTGGATAGAAGGATATATCGAAGAGGGACTCAATAAAATTAACTCTTAAAAAGAAAAGAGGTATTATAATGAAAAGTTTGGCAGAACTCCAGGCAATTAAAGATAAGATAAAAAATCAGGTTGATGTTCGCCGTAATTCAGAAGGTGCAACGCGAATAGTTGTAGGTATGGCCACATGCGGCATTGCAGCAGGTGCAAGACCTGTTATGTCCGCTTTAGTTGATGAAATAAGCAAAAGAAATTTACCTGATGTTAATGTTTCTCAGGCCGGATGTATCGGCATGTGCCGCTTAGAGCCTATTGTTGAGGTGTTTAAACCCGGCGAAGAAAGAGTTACATATGTTGAAATGACGGAAGAAAAAGCGAGAAAAATTATAGCAGAGCATATAGTAAATGGAAAAGTTGTTACTGAATTTACTATTGGTGCATCTGATAAGTAGTGAGGAGGTACATTAAATGGATTTTGCAAGGGCACATGTGCTTGTCTGTGGTGGTACCGGTTGTACATCCTCAGGCAGTACAAAAATTATTGAAGAGTTTGAAAAACGCTTAGCAGAAAACAATCTTGAAAAGGAAGTAAAGGTTATAAAGACAGGTTGTTTTGGTCTTTGTGCATTAGGTCCGGTTGTAGTAGTATATCCGGAAGGCGCATTCTACAGCATGGTGAAGGTAGAAGATGTTAATGAGATTGTTACGGAGCATTTGTTAAAGGGAAGAATTGTAAAAAGACTCCTATATGATGAAACAGTTGAAGATGATTCGATTAAATCATTAAACGAGGTTGATTTTTATAAAAAACAGAGAAGAATTGCTCTTCGTAACTGTGGTGTTATTGATCCTGAAAATATAGAGGAATATATCGGAACAGACGGATATAAAGCACTAGGTAAAGTTATTACCGAAATGAAGCCTGAGGATGTAATTGAATTAATTAAAAAATCGGGACTTCGTGGTCGTGGTGGTGCAGGTTTCCCAACAGGATTAAAATGGATGTTTACAGCAAATGCTTCAAATGAAAACGGAAAATATGTTGCGTGTAATGCCGATGAAGGTGATCCAGGTGCATTTATGGACCGTTCTATTTTAGAAGGCGATCCCCACTCTATAATTGAAGCAATGGCAATTGCAGCTTATGCGGTTGGTGCTGATCAGGGTTATATCTACATTCGTGCCGAATATCCGATAGCTGTTCAAAGATTAAGAATTGCAATAGAACAGGCAAAAGAATATGGTCTTTTAGGCAAAAATATTTTTGGCACAGATTTTAATTTTAATTTAGAAATTCGTCTTGGTGCAGGTGCGTTTGTCTGCGGTGAAGAAACTGCACTTATGACATCTATTGAAGGTTACAGAGGTGAACCCAGACCGAGACCTCCTTTCCCGGCAAATAAAGGTTTGTGGCAAAAGCCTACATTGCTTAACAATGTTGAAACTTATGCTAATATAACACAAATCATTTTAAACGGTCCGGAATGGTTTAATGAGATAGGTACAGAGAAAAGTAAGGGTACAAAGGTTTTTGCTCTGGGTGGAAAAATCAAGAATACAGGTCTTGTTGAAATACCTATGGGAACAACTCTGCGTGAAATCGTTGAAGAAATAGGCGGCGGAATTCCTAATGGTAAAAAGTTTAAAGCTGCACAGACCGGAGGTCCTTCTGGAGGATGTATTCCTGCATCTTTGATTGATACACCCATTGATTACGATTCGCTTATTGCTATTGGTTCTATGATGGGCTCAGGTGGTCTTATAGTAATGGATGAAAATACTTGTATGGTGGACATAGCAAAATTCTTCTTAGAATTTACTGTAGACGAATCTTGCGGTAAATGTACTCCTTGTCGTGTAGGTACAAAGAGAATGCTGGAAATCCTAGACCGTATAACAAAAGGACAGGGCACACTAGAGGATATTGATAAACTTGAAAAGCTCGCTGAGGGTATAAAATCAACAGCTCTTTGCGGACTTGGTCAGACAGCACCTAACCCTGTACTTAGTACATTAAGATATTTCCGTGATGAATATGTAGCACATGTAACGGAGAAAAAATGTCCTGCAGGTGTATGTAAAGCGTTGCTTTCTTATAAGATTGATCCTGACAAATGTAAGGGTTGTAGCTTATGTGCAAAAAATTGTCCTGTTGGTGCAATAACAGGCGAGATAAAGAGCCCCTACACAATTGATTCTGCTAAATGTATCAAATGTGGCGTATGTATTTCAAAATGTCACTTTGCTGCTATTAGCAGACAGTAAAAGGAGGGAACAATCGAAATGGAAAATGTAAATATTAAAATAAATGGCATAGCTATGGAAGTGCCTGCAAATTATACAATTTTACAGGCGGCAAAAGATGCCGGTATTAAAATTCCTACACTTTGTTTTTTGAAGGATATTAACGCAATTGGTGCATGTCGTATGTGTCTTGTTGAAGTTAAGGGTGCAAAAGGTTTGGTTACTGCATGTGTATATCCCGTGAATGAAGGTATGGAGGTATTTACGAATACAGAAAAAGTAAGAAAAGCAAGAAGAACAGTTTTGGAATTAACACTTTCAAATCACGACAAAAAATGTTTGACATGTACAAGAAATCAAAGCTGTGAACTCCAGAAATTATGTGATGAATTAGGCGTAACAGACATAGCGTTTGAAGGAGAAATTACAGAACATGAAATTGATGATTTGTCTCCATCAATTGTTCGTGATAATAACAAGTGTATTCTTTGCCGCAGATGTGTTGCAGTTTGTAAAAAGGTGCAGACAGTAGGTGCGATTGATGCTCAGGGAAGAGGATTTGCCACGAAGATAGGATCTACATTTGAACTTCCACTATCTTCAACAGATTGTGTAAACTGTGGTCAGTGTATTGCGGTATGTCCTGTTGGTGCTTTATATGAAAAAGACAGTACACAAGCAGTTTGGGAAGCGATTGCAGACGAATCAAAGCATGTTGTTGTGCAGACAGCTCCTGCAGTAAGGGCAGCACTCGGTGAAGAATTTGGTATGCCCATCGGCTCTCGTGTTACAGGCAAAATGGTAACAGCTTTAAAAATGTTAGGATTTGATAAAGTATTTGATACAGATTTTGCTGCCGATGTTACAATTATGGAAGAGGGAACAGAATTTATAAACCGTGTTAAAAATGGTGGAAAATTGCCCTTGATTACATCATGTAGTCCTGGTTGGGTTAAGTTCTGTGAACATAATTTTCCTGATTTTATTGATAATCTATCAAGTGCTAAATCACCTCATGAGATGTTTGGTGCTATAATAAAGTCTTACTATGCCGAAAAAACAGGTATTGATCCAAAAGATATCTTTGTTGTATCGGTAATGCCGTGTACTGCTAAAAAGTTTGAGGCTCAGCGTGATGAACTTTCAAATAATGGATATCAGGATGTAGACGCGGTTATCACGACAAGAGAATTAGCTAAAATGATAAAAACAGCCGGTCTTGAATTTACAAGCCTTAAAGATTCTGTATTTGATTCGCCGTTTGGTGATGAGGCTACAGGTGCGGCGGTTATTTTTGGTACAACAGGTGGCGTTATGGAGGCAGCTCTTCGCACTGTATATGAAGTTTTAACAGGTAATACTTTACAGTCTGTTGATTTTAAAGAGGTAAGAGGAACAAAAGGAATTAAAGAAGCAACAGTTAAGGTTGGAGATTTAGATGTAAATGTTGCTGTTGCACATGGTTTAGGTAATGCAAGAGAACTTCTTGAAAAAGTAAGAAGCGGTGAAAAGAATTATCACTTTATTGAAATTATGGGTTGTCCGGGTGGTTGTGTAACAGGTGGAGGTCAGCCGATAGTTTCACCTAAAACAGCATGTGAGATTGATGTTAAAGCAAAAAGAGCAGAGGCTCTTTATGAAGAAGATGAAAGTCTAACATTAAGAAAATCACATGAAAATCCATATGTAAAGGTTTTATATGATGAGTACTTTGGTGAACCATGTGGACATAAATCGCATGAACTTTTGCATACTCATTATGTAAAAAGAGAAAAAATAAATAACTAAGTTAAAAAAGCCGCCGTTTATTAAAACGGCGGCTTATCGTTTACCAATTAAATCTGTTTTTGTGTTTTTCTAAGTAAAGCATTAAAAGAGTACCTAAAACTCCACAGGAAAGAATTTCTCCTGCACATACAGTAATAATAAGATATGACAAGCCAGAAGGCAGTCCGTATGCAAATTTCAAAACAAAAGGGATAATTATTGTATTTGAGATAATAGGCGGGACAGAGGCGATATATTTATACTTTTTTATGACAGAGGTTAATATTGCACCTAAAAGTGTGGCTAAACTTCCAAAAATTATATCCCAAATTACACAACCTGATAAAATATTTGAAATAAGACATCCAAAGAATAATCCGGGAATTGCTGATGGTGTAAATACCGGAAGTACAGTCAAAGCCTCAGAAAATCTTATTTGAATTGCGCCGTTTGCTAATCCGAATAAATTTGAAATATAGGTCAATACCACATAAAGAGCAGAAATTATTGCTGCGTGAGCAATATAGCGTGATTTGTTTTTCATTATTGAATTCTCCTTTAGTTTTGTTTTAAGTGAGGAAGGTTTCGAACTCACTGAGTGATATAATATCATTTTTTTTTAAATAAGTCAATAAATTGTAAACAAACTAGATAGAACTTGACATTAAAATACTAAAATATTATAATTTTATTATAAATTTACGAGGTGAAGAAATGGCTGAGAAATTTGTTATACCAAAAGCTTTTACGAAAGAATGGTTCTTGTATGTATGGGATTATTA
>JAZSQN010000121.1:0-5682 GCA_045537995.1 Congzhengia sp.
CATGTTACGAAATCTTCACCAAGCTCCCAATCCTTTGCGTACTGCAAAATAATTTCTTTGAGCTTTGCTCCGTTTTTATCAATAAGCTCACAAGGTAAAAATACAAATCCGTCAAGACCTTCTTTAAATCTGTTGTATAAAAGAGCAGTAACTTTCGCAGGGAATGATACAGCTGGGGCATCATCTAATTTGTCGTCCTTATTGTATACAATTCCTGATTCAGTTGTGTTGGAAATCACATATTTAAAATCAGGATTTTTAGCAAGAGCAAGGTATTCATCGTAATTTTCATAAGGTTTTACACATCTTACAATGGAGTTTACAACCGTTTTCTGAACGCCCTCTACTCCGCGACTTAAATGCGTATACACACAGTTTTGCTTTTCTAGTTCATCGCACATACCCTTTTCTATAGGCTGTACAACAACAATACCTAAATTTGCAAGTCCTTCATCATTTAATTTCTGTATCATCCAGTCAGCAAATCCTCTTAAAAATCCGCCTTCGCCAAACTGAATAATCTGTTCTTTTCTTTTTGGCTTATCAAAAATCATTTTTACCTCTCCTTTAATATCTTTTATATTTTTATTTCATCCTTATTAATTAAATTGTAATACACTTTTTTCCTTTTTTCCTTGATTTTTTTGTTTTTTTAGCCGAAATACAAGAAAATTTTGTTGACTTTTTTTATGCTTGATGATATATTCATATGGAGGTGATTAAAATGAATTCATCTGTTGTTCCCGAAATTCCTTTTTTTGAAAGAGTTACCTATAAAAACTTTTTGAATTTGCCTAATAAGCATTTTCATAATAACCATGAGCTTTACTATCTTAAAAAAGGAAAGGCGAGCTATTTTATAGGAAACGAATTCTTTTCTCTTGAGGAAGGAGACTTGTTTTTTGTACCTAAGGACACTTTTCATAAAACAACCTACACTGAGGACAAAGATACCGAACGAGTACTGTTTTCATTTGATGACAGCTTTGTGAGTTCAGACCTAAAGCAATATATAGACTATTTAAAGGAAAACAAATTTATCCGCATAAGGCCTGAGAAACTTTATCTTTTACAAAATATCATCAACAGCATTGAGGAAGAAGAACGAAAAAAACAACCAGGATATTTAAAAATGCAACAACTTTACTTCATGCAAATGCTCGTTTTAATATCCAGATATTCGGTAGCAGAATATGACGCAAATCATAGCGAATCTTATACCTTGATTCAAAATATGCTAAAATATGTCAGCGAAAACTACAATAGCGATTTAACTCTTACGGCACTTTCAAAAAAATTCGCAATGAGTCCCAGCCATCTTTCGCGACTTTTTAAACGCATAACAGCAGTAAGTCTTAACGAATATATAAATATTTCAAGAATAACCGCAGCAGAAAAAATGTTACTAAATCCTGATATGAGCATTACTCAAGTCGCAACAGAATGTGGTTTTAATGACAGTAATTACTTTGCTGCCGTTTTTAAGAAAATAAAGGGAATTACACCGAAAAAATATGCGATTGCAAACAGAAAAAATTCTTCCAAAAGAAAATCATACTTTAAAAATTAATGTAGATGCAGTCTTTAAAATATATTTACAAATCAACCCAAATGTAGTATAATATAGTAAAATGTCAGTTAGGAGGCTTTTTATGTCACAGGAAAACAACAACGCTCAAGCTTTAGAGCTTTCAGAAATTTTACAAATAAGAAGGGACAAGCTTGCCGACCTTCAGGAAAGCGGAAATGACCCATTTCAGATAACAAAGTTCAACCGCACACATACCTCAAAGGATATTTCAAGCGGTTGTGTTGAAGAAGAACGCACAATAGAGGTGCGCGGAGAAGAAAAACAAATCATAGCAAAAATTTCGCCGTTAAACGGTCAGATTGTCACAGTTGCCGGAAGAATTATGTCAAAACGCGGTATGGGTAAAGTAGGATTTGCTCACATTCAGGACATTGACGGCAAAATCCAGCTTTTTGTAAAGAGGGACATCTTAGGTGAGGATGCTTACAACACCTTTAAAAAGTATGACATCGGTGATATTGTAGGCGCAGAAGGCGAAGTGTTTACAACACAGACAGGCGAAATCTCAATCCGTGTAAATACGATTACCCTTTTGTCAAAGTCGCTCCAGCCATTGCCCGAAAAATTTCACGGCATGACAAATACAGACCTTCGTTACCGTCAGCGCTATGTAGACCTCATTATGAACAACGATGTTAAGGATACATTTATCAAGCGTTCAAAAATCATTGCATCAATAAGAAATTACCTGAATAATGACGGTTTTTTAGAAGTTGAAACACCTATGCTTGTTGCAAATGCAGGCGGTGCTGCTGCCCGCCCATTTGAAACTCATTTTAATGCACTTGACGAAGATTTCAAACTTCGTATTTCATTAGAGCTTTACTTAAAGCGTTTAATCGTAGGCGGTTTAGAAAAGGTTTATGAAATCGGACGAGTTTTCAGAAACGAAGGACTCGACACCCGTCATAATCCCGAATTTACTTTGATGGAGCTTTATCAGGCATATACTGACTATCACGGCATGATGGATTTAACAGAAAACCTATACCGCCATGTTGCTCAGGAAGTTTTGGGTACAACAAAAATTACCTATAACGGTATCGAAATGGATTTAGGAAAACCATTTGAACGAATTACTATGGTTGATGCGGTTAAAAAATACGCAGGCGTTGACTTTAATAAAATCAACACTTTAGAAGAAGCACGCGCTATAGCAAAAGAAAAGCATGTTGAATTTGAAGAGCATCATAAAAAAGGCGATATTCTAAATTCATTCTTTGAAGAATATGTTGAAGAACATTTAATACAGCCGACATTTGTTATGGACCACCCTGTAGAAATCTCTCCGCTCACAAAGAAAAAACCTTCTGACCCTGCTTATGTTGAGCGTTTTGAATTCTTTATGAATGGTTGGGAAATGGCAAATGCGTACTCTGAATTAAATGACCCAATAGACCAAAGGGAGAGATTTAAAGCGCAGGAAGCTTTGCTTGCTTTAGGCGACGAGGAAGCAAACACAACTGACGAGGACTTTATGAACGCCCTAGAAATCGGTATGCCACCCACAGGCGGTATCGGCTTTGGTATTGACCGTATGTGTATGTTGCTGACCGATTCTGCAGCTATCCGTGATGTTCTGCTCTTCCCCACAATGAAGCCACTTGATAACAAATAATCAAAGAAATGCAGTAAAATAGCGGGTTTGACGAATTGGCAAAATCAAATAATACGCCAATTTACGCCAAACTTACGCCATAATATGCAAAAGGTTATGCGCTAAATAGGAACCTTAACTATTAAACTCCTTGCAATGATGCTATTGCAAGGAGTTTCTACATAAGAGAAAATTTTGGAGGTGGTAATATGGCAACGATGGAAGATGCTAAAATTTTTGAATATTGTGAAAATTTATTTGATAAGTTGAAGGAAAGAGATGGTGGATATTACCCTAGTAAACATGATTCATACGCAATTGAAGAAACAGCAAAACATTTTTCAATATCGATAGATGAAGTTAACCGTATTTTTCATGAATTTACAAAACAAACTGCTGAAATCGAAATGACAAAAATAAATAAGCTACCACCTGCACTGAGGAAAAAGGTTATAATGGAGCGTGGTGCAAATATATTACGAGAAAATAAGGATTTACCTTTTTGTGAAAAAGAAGGACCTCCAACAATACCATTTCAAAGTCACGCTTCTATTTTTTATCAGGAATATGAGCCAATAGCAATTAATGTTGCAAAGTTAGGATGGACCATTCCCCTGAATATTGATATTAAGCATCTATATGATTTAAAGCAGATACCGTTAGAAGAAAACGAAATTGACAATTTCTTTGTTGATTATTATAATGGCAAAGAATTGAAACTAATTTGTCGAAAGATTTCAAAAGCCATACAGACTTATAATGTAGGGCAAAAAGAAATTTTTTATGAATGTTTAGAGGCATATAACGCAAAATTATATTCTACATGCCTAACAACATTAATAACAATTTTAGAAGGTTTTATTTCTTCTTTTGGTGATGATCCGCTTGATGTCAGAATGAAGCGAATTTGTAAATATCACGAACAAGAAGAATATAAAAATAATAAAATAGTTAAATCTTTATGTTGGAAATCTATTTGTGAATATATTGATGTTTTATTTGAGAAAAGCAAGTTTGACGAAGATGAACCTTTGACAATTAATCGACACTGGATTGAACACGGACGTACAACACGAGCTGGAACACAAAAAGATTGTATAAAGATGTTTAATGCATTGTCGACAATGACGCTAATTGAACAAAATCAATAAATTTTAATGAAAGTCGTATCAGAAATGGTACGGCTTTTTTGTTTGCAGAAAAGGAGGTTATATAATGCAAAAACTAAAAGGTAAATTTACAACCATACTCAATAAGATTATTACTGATAAAAGCATCAGCGGAAACGAATTTAAGATACTGTGTTATCTTTGTATGAGGTCAGGGAATGACAACTCTTGCTTCCCTTCTCTTGATACGATACATCAAGATACCGGTATCAGTTTAACAACAGTCAAAAATACAATACCCAAATTGGTTGAACTAGGATATATTATTAAAGTTAATCGTAAAAAGAGCAACGGATGTTCCATATCTAATCTCTATCGGTTGACCAACAAAGTGCTTGAATAAATGGTGGTTGTTTTTCGCCTTGGGTGGTGTAAAAAACGGCTACAAATAATACTAAGTTAATAATAAAATAGGGTTATTGGATAAGAATAATATAGCCAATAAAATAAAACGATGATCTAATTGATTAGCCTCTCTCATGAGGAAATGCAAATCAATTATTTTTTATTCCAATAACCCGAGAAACAAAAAAATTATGTTGCTACAAAATTAAACTCAATTTGACAAAGAATCACCCATAATAAATTTAAGCAGGAAAAAGCGTGGGTGCGTTTCATCGTCCCTCACGCCTTAAACACCGACCGGCAGTGCCGTTCGGGATGGTGCGGTTTTAGGTTTTTGGTGCGGTTTGGAGGTGCGGTATTCCTGTCAGACTAGTGTTTAAGCCTTATTTGAGCGGACATGTCTCATGTGCGTAAATGAAAGGAAAAATTTACGAGCAATAAATGGTTATTAGCTTCTGGATTGTATAAAAATGTTAAAATATTCCTTTGTTGACTTGAGTATATTCTTGTGATACTGTTTGTGTTGCCAAAGGAGGTGACACGGATGGCGAAGTACACATTGAAAGAGATTATGTATGGCGATAAGTACGGCATTGAAAGCGCTGTGTTTGTGGAAGTATTCAGGATGGTTGAACAAAAAGTTAACGCCAAGACAATACGAGAACAACTTAATATGATTTATGTCAAGCATGCGTTGCTTGCAGCAAAGAAAATGCACGATGAAGGCGATTGTATTTCGGATAACGAAATTACAATCCCCTTTTAATATGTAAATAAAACGCAAACCATTGACAACTCTTATATATTTTATCGTTGGTGGTAAAATAAAACCAAAGGAGTTGATTCAAAAATGAGAAAAATTACAAATGAATTAATAACAAATTTTAAAGAATATTTGATTGACGAGGAAAAGTCGGCAGCAACACTTGATAAGTATATCAGGGACATAATTGTATTTATGAATTGGTCCAATGACCGAG
>JAZSQN010000156.1:0-10216 GCA_045537995.1 Congzhengia sp.
CACAGCAGGCAAGAAGAATATTAGATAGGATTGTCGGGTATAAAATAAGCCCTATTTTGTGGCGTAAAGTAAAAAAAGGACTTAGTGCCGGTAGAGTTCAGTCTGTTGCAACAAGAATGATCGTTGACAAAGAGCGTGAAATAGAAAGTTTTGTTCCTGAGGAATTCTGGACAGTTGGTGCTGTTTTAAAGACTAAAAACGGTGAGAAGTTTGAGGCTTCCTTGATAACAAAAAACGGAAAGAAAATAAAGCCGTCGAAGGAAACAGAAGTAAATGTAATTGCAGAAGAACTAAAAGGAGAAGAATTTTTAGTTCAGGATGTGAAGTTTTCAGAAAAGAAAAAGAATCCTTCACCGCCGTTTACAACCAGTACTCTTCAGCAGGAAGCATCACGAAAACTTAATTTTACGGTTAAAAAGACTATGGTTGCGGCACAAAGATTATATGAAGGTGTTCCTATATCAGGTCACGGTACTGTTGGTCTTATAACATATATGAGAACAGATTCACTCCGTATTTCATCGGATGCAATTTCTGATGCAAGAAGATATATTGGCGATAAGTATGGAGAAGGAATGCTCCCTGAAAAAGCAAATGTCTATAAGGCAAAAAACAATGCTCAGGATGCTCATGAAGCAATAAGACCGACATATGTTTCTATTACACCTGCAGAAATTAAAGATCAGGTTCCGGCTGATATGTATAAAACATATAAACTTATATGGGAACGATTTGTAGCATCTCAGATGAGAGCTGCAGTTTATGAAACGACTACTGTTGATATTAAAGCAGGCGATTACGGATTTCGTGAAAGCGGCTCAAAGCTTGTGTTTAAGGGATATATGAGTGTTTATGTAGAGGGGAGAGACGATGGAATTACAGAAAAAGACAATATTTTACCCACTCTTTCTTCAAATGAAAAATTGAATTTAATAGACTTAAAGAAGGAACAGCATTTCACTCAACCACCTCTTCGCTATACAGAGGCAACATTAATAAAAGCACTTGAAGAAAAAGGTATCGGTCGTCCCAGTACCTATGCTCCTACAATTACAACTATAACAACAAGAGGTTATGTAGGAAAGGACAAAAAACAGCTTATACCTACAGAATTAGGTACGGTTGTAACAGATATAATGACGGAACATTTTCCGGATATTGCAGGTGCTGAGTTTACTGCTGAAATGGAAGAACGCTTAGATAAAATTGAAAGTGGAGATATTGATTGGGTAAATATTTTATCTGAATTTTATGCTCCGTTTGAAGAAAATCTTAAGAAAGCTGACAGCGTTATAGACAAGGTAAAAATAGCAGATGAGGAATCTGATGTAATATGCGAAAAATGTGGACGCAAGATGGTATACAAGATGGGAAGATTCGGAAAGTTTTTGGCATGTCCCGGATTTCCTGAATGCAGAAATGCAAAGCCTATAGTAAAAGAAACGGGTGTTGATTGTCCTAAATGCGGTAAAAAGATTTTAGAGAAAAAATCAAAAACTGGAAAAATATACTATGGATGTGAAGATAATCCAAAGTGTGATTTTATGAGTTGGGATGCACCTGTAAAAGGGGAAAAATGTCCCAAATGCGGCGGAATTTTAGTAAAGAAAAAGGGAAGACGAGGCGGAGTGTCTTGCCTAGATCCTAAGTGTGGATATAAGAAATAAAAACACTTGTGAGGTGTTAAAATGGTAGGAATAATAGAAAAACTTGAAAAAAACCATGACCTCAACGACAGTGAATTAAAAACATTAATTGAAACGGATGTATTTGATGAAGAGCTTTTTAGTGCAGCTCGTAGGGTGAGAGAAAGTATATACGGAAAAGATGTATATATAAGAGGCTTAATAGAATTTACGAATCATTGCAGATGTAACTGTTATTATTGCGGTATTAGGCGCGATAATAAAAATGTATTGCGTTACCGGTTAACAAAGGATGAGATTTTGTCGTGTTGTGAAAAAGGATATTCATTAGGGTTTCGCACATTTGTACTTCAGGGCGGAGAAGATGAATATTTTACAGATGATAAAATATGTGAAATTATTAAAGAAATTAAAATAAATCATCCTGATTGTGCAGTTACACTTTCTCTTGGCGAGAAAAGCAGAAAAAGCTATGAAGCCTATCGTAATGCCGGAGCAGACAGGTATTTACTGCGTCATGAAAGCGCAGACGGTGAGCATTATTCAAAACTTCATCCAAAAAGTTCAAGCATTAAAAACAGAAAAAGATGCTTGCTTGATTTAAAAGAATTAGGATATCAGGTAGGTTCCGGATTTATGGTTGGTTCTCCGTACCAGACAACCCAAAATATCATTTCGGACTTGCGATATTTGAAGGAATTAAAGCCTGATATGATAGGAATAGGTCCGTATATAACGCATAAAGAAACACCGTTTGCAGATAAAAAGAGCGGAAGTATCACTCTTACGCTTCGTATACTTGCGATATTAAGGCTTATGTTTCCAAAAAGTTTAATACCTGCAACAACTGCACTAGGAACACTCGACAATGAAGGGCAAAAAAAGGGCATACTTTCAGGAGCAAATGTAATTATGCCGAACTTATCACCTTTGTCAGTGAGAAAAAAGTACGAAATTTATGAGAACAAACTAAGCACAAAAGAAGAGGCGGCAGAAAGTCTTTTCTCGGCAAAAAAACGCATTGAAGCTATCGGTTATAAGATAGTGACAGATATTGGCCATGCGAAATCATATGTTTTATGAGGAGAATGATATGAATAAAATAAAAAATATTGCTCTGTTGTTGTTTGTAGTGATAATGCTTGTATCTTTTAGTGCGTGCGGTATAAAGAATGAAGAATCTGTGTCGGTAAAGGAATCAGAGCTTTATACAGAATACGATTTAAAGAAAACGAAAGCATCCGAAAAACCTGTTTTTACAGATGGAGGGGTAGATGTATCTTTAACCGACATTCTCTATGATGATGTAGAAACAAAAATAAGTTTTAATATAAAGAATGATACAGATAATAAAATAAAGGTTATAACATCTGAACTTTCAATAAACGGTATGATGTGTAATGATTCAATGATAATTGAAATTGATGCACATTCTGAAATTGACAGCAATATAAAAATCAGCAACGGATGGTTTGCTGAAATGGGAATAGATACAATTGCTGATTTTGAATATTTAATAAAAGTTTATGATGAAAATGATGTAGAAATATTAAAGTCGGATGTATTGAGAGTAAGAACAGATGCACCTTGGTACCACAGACAAAAATATAACAAAGACGGTATCGTAGTATACAAAAAAGATGGAATAAAACTTTTGGTAAGGGAATTAAAAAAGAGCAAGCATTCAAATGATAAAGAGCTTGTATTTTATGCAGAGAACAATACAGACGAAACAATTTCTATTATGTCAAATGAAGTATTTGTAAATAACATTCCCTTAGAGCCAGTATTTGTAATTACTGTTGGGGCAAAGAAAAAAGCAGTTGACTCGATGTTGTTTTATGAATCTGAGCTTGAACTTTCCAAAATCAGCGATATAACATCTGTTAGTGCCAGCTTTAAGGCAATAAATGATAATTTAGAAACTGTTTTTGAAACAGAAACGATTGAAATTCCTGTAGGATAACATAAACCAGACAGCCTTTGCATAGGTTTTAATAGCACTTATGCGGAGGTGTTAAATTGAAAAGAAAAAAACAATTTATAAAGAATGCAGTAATTCTCACCGCAGTGTCACTTTTTATGCGCGCGGTGAGTTTTTCTTTTAATGTATATATTGCCAACATGATAGGAGCAGCCGGTATGGGACTTTTTGCTCTTATTATGTCTGTTTATAATTTTGGTATTACTTTTGCGTGTTCAGGAATAAACCTTGCGTCAACAAAGGTGATTTCAGAAGAAATTGCACAGGGAAAAAGCAAAAGAGAAGCCGTTAATAAGTGTCTTTTCTATTCAATGTTTTTCGGAGCTTTAGCATTTTTGCTAATTTTTTTGGGAGCACCTTTTTTTGCGGAAAAAGTTGTAGGTGACGAAAGAATAGAATTACCTCTTAAAATATTATCACTATCTTTGCCATGCGTCTCTGCATCGTTTGCCTTAGGCGGATATTTTACTGCAACGGGACGGGTATATAAAAATTCAGCAGTTCAGGTAATTGAACAGTTTGTAAGAATAATCAGTGCTGTGATTTTACTTAATTTTTCGGGAGGACAAAATGCAAAAAATGCCTGCGTTTCTTTAGTGTTAAGCGGAACTATTGCCGAAATTATATCGTTTTCACTTCTGATGGTTGTGTATAAATTGGATGTGAGAAAAGAAAAAGCTCAAAAATCTAAAAATATTTCAAGACGCGTATTAAAATATGGATTACCAGTTGCTGCAAGTGCCTATATTCGCTCAGCGCTTTCAACAACTGAGCATACGCTGATTCCTAAAATGTTAGAAAAATTTAATGGAACCAAAGATGCGGCACTATCTGCATATGGAGTAGTGCATGGTATGGTAATGCCGATGATATTCTTGCCTTCCGGAGTTGTGAGCTCGGTTGCGACATTACTTATACCTGAAATAACAATGCTAAGAGAATTAAAAAAATTCAAAAAAATAGACGATATAATTGAAAGAACACTCTCTTTAACTATGATGTTTTCAATAGGTGCTTCAGGTATTATGTACTTTTTTGCAGAAGAAATAGGAATTTTAATTTACAATAATTATGAAGCGGCACATTTTTTAAAGTTAGTAGCACCGCTTGCGGCTATTATGTATGCTGACGGTGTTGTAGACGCCGTTTTAAAAGGGCTAAATCAAGAAATTTATGCTATGAGGTATGATATAATATTATCAGGCCTATCTATATTTTTAATTTCCACATTAATTCCCCAAAAAGGAGTTTATGGCTATATTTTAATAATATATATTTCTGAAATGCTTAATGCATACTTAAGCATCAACAGACTTATGGAAGTGTCAGGCTTTAGAGTAAGACCGTTTTTATGGGTTAGTTTTCCTGCCATTTCTATATTAATATCATGTGCATTTTCTCAGAGCTTAGGGATTAACTCGTTATGGGGTATGATTTTGGCTATAGCATTGTACTCTTGTGTTATGATGCTTTATGTGGAACGATGTACACTTTACAAAAGGAAATCTATGTGATAAAATGAGCATAGATACTAAAAGAAGGGGGCGTTTTTGTGCCTGCAAAATGGACTGACGAACAAAAAGCGGCAATAGATTCAAAAGGTCAAAATTTACTGCTTTCTGCAGCAGCGGGAAGTGGAAAGACTGCTGTTCTTGTTGAGAGAATTATTTCTCGAATCACGGACAAAAATGCACCTGTAGACGCAGACAAACTCCTGGTAGTAACCTTTACAAATGCGGCGGCAAACGAAATGCGCGAGCGTATCATTAAAGCGTTGGACGAGGAATTTTTAAAAAATCCGCAGGATGAACTTATAAAAAAGCAACTCGTACTTATTAAAAAGGCGCAAATCACAACTATAGATTCTTTTTGTATAGATGTATTAAGGAAATATTTTGTGGAGGCAGATTTATCTCCTGATTTTTCTGTTGCAGATCCAACAGAATGTGCGGTAATTCTTGAGGACGCCTTAGATAATGTAATAAATAAAATGTACGATGATAAAGAGTACGGAAAAGATTTTTTGAATTTGATGGAATCTTATGCGAATTCTAAGGCAAATGATAAAGTATTTCGTGATTTACTTGTGTCTATTTATAAATTTTCCATGAGCCTTCCATATCCATATGAGTGGCTTAGTTCTGCTGCGGAAAAATTTAATATAAAAGGAAATTTTAACGACAGCGAATACAAGGAAGTAATAATAAATGAGGCGCATGCAGAGTGTTCAAGAATTGTATCCGAGTACAGCATTATGGCAGAGCTTGCCCAAAAAGATTTGCTTTTTGATTATTTAAGTTTAATAAATGAGGAAAAAAGTTTCTTTTTAAAGTGTCTTGATATTTTTGATTACGATGAGTTGAAAAATATTCTTGATTCCTTTGAATTTAAAAGAAGACCTGCGATTTCTAAGAAGTTGACACCTGTTCATATAAATACGATAAATGAAATGCGTGATAAAATAAAGAAAAAGAGAATGGGAAAGCTTTGTGAAAAGCTATTAAACTTAACAGCTTATCAACAAGAGATTTCAATTACAAAAATGTATCCCTGTGTGAAGTGTTTGAGCGTTACGGTAAGAAGACTTGCGGAAGAATATTTAGAATTAAAACGAAAAAAAAACATATTGGATTTTTCCGACTGTGAGCACTTTTGCTTAAATGTTTTAGTAAAAGATGGCAGGCCTACTGATGTAGCAAATATCATAAGGAAAAAATACAACGAAATATATATAGACGAATATCAGGACACATCAAAGCTTCAGGAGGCTATATTTGCTTCTGTAAAATCTGAAAACAATCTTTTTATGGTTGGAGATATAAAACAGAGTATATATAGGTTCAGAAACACTGATCCAACACTCTTTAAAGAAAAAAGGGACAAGTTTTCAAAAGATATAGATGCTTTTGAGCGTAAAATAATTCTTTCAAAGAATTTCAGGAGCCGTGAAAATGTTTTGGCGTCTGTAAATTGTATATTTGAAAGGATTATGTCTGAAGAGTCAGGAGAAATTGATTATAACGATGATGAAAGATTAAATTTAGGTGCAGATTTTCCTGATGAATCGATAAACCCTATCTCTTATGACACAGAAATTGCAATAATAGATACGAAAACCATTCAGGAGAATGAAGAAGAGGAAGTAAAAAAGACGGAACTTGAAGCGATTTATTGTGCAAAAAGAATATCCGATCTTATAAAAAGCGAAGTGCAGATATATGACAAGGGAGAATACAGAAAAATAAAGTATAGCGATTTTTGTATAATTGCACGAAATGTAAAGGATAATGCAGTAGTTTTAAATGCTGTTTTTTCAGAGTTTGGCATACCTTGTTACAGTGAAAATACAGGAGGATATTTTGCAAGCCGTGAAGTAGAGATTATGCTTTGTATGTTATCTGTTATAGATAATCCATATCAGGATTTGCCGCTTTTGGCAGTTCTTCGTTCGATAATGTTTAATGTTTCTTCGGATGAGCTGGCAAAAATACGAATAGCGGATAAAAGAAAAACATTTTATGATGCTGTTAAAGCGTGCAGTATAACCGATACACCTGAGGGTGCGACATCTAAAAATATTATCAAAGTTATAGAGACTTTTTGTGAAAAGTCAAAGCGTCTGAGTGTTAGCGAGCTTATTTTAGACATTTATAATACTACAGGATATTTTGAAGCACAGCAGGCTATGTCTAATGGAATCATCAGACGACAGAATCTTATGATTTTATATAATCGTGCGAAAGAATACGAAAAAACAGGGCTTAAGGGGTTATACAGTTTTGTTAAATTTATAAGTGATTATAAGAATACAGGAAATGATTTAGATGCTGCAAAAATTGTAGTAGAACAACAGGATGCAGTTAGGATTATGAGCATTCATAAGAGTAAGGGATTGGAATTTCCTGTAGTAATTCTTTTTGGTGCAGAGCGGAGATTTAATATGATGGATATGCATCGCTCTGTTTTGTATCATGCCGATTTGGGATTTGGACCTAAATTTATTGACAGCGATTTAAGAATAACATATAAATTTGCTCCAAGAGCAGCACTTGAGAGTGTTTTATACCGTGAAAGCATAGCGGAGGAAATGAGAATTCTTTATGTTGCACTTACCAGAGCAAAAGAAAAACTCATAATAATAGGAGCCGATAGAAATATTAAGCAAAAAGTACGCAATTGCTTGACAGGTGATCCTAAAAAACGCATAAATGGAGCTTTAGTATCGGAGCATACATCCTATCTTGATTGGATACTTATGTCCGTTATTGACCATAGCGATTGCGGTGTGTTAAGAAGTTATGTGGATACTGACCGTGAAAACTATATATATAAAGATGAAAGCGTTTTTAAAGTTAAAATAATATCGGATCAGGATGAATTGTTTTTTGAAAAAATGAGTGGCATACATATTACAAAAGAAAAGAATCCTGAAACTGAAAATCTTCTATCGCTCTTGGAATTTAAATATCCAAATATCAGTGATACAAAATTGCCATCTAAGATTACGGTAACTGAATTAAAGAAAAGAAAAGAACATGACATTCTTTTAGATGGAATTGAGGTATTTAAACGCCGCAATAAAATCAAAGAAGAGAAGAATACAGGATTAACATCTGCACAAATAGGTATTGCATATCATACCATTATGCAAAAATATGACATTACTATGCCGATTGAAGACAAGGAAGATGTTAAAGCTCAGATAGAAATAATAAGAGAAAAGGGATTCTTAACAGAAGAAGAAGCGGGAGCTGTAAATCCTGAAAAAATTCTTAAATTTTATAAATCCGGTATAGGCAAAATGGTGTTGAATGCAGATTCAGTCAAGCGGGAAGTTATGTTTGGCGTATCAATACCTGCAAGGCAAATTATTGCAGAAACTACGAGCGATAAAGAAATAATGCTACAAGGTGTGATAGACTGCATTTTAGATACTCCTGATGGACTTGTAATAATTGATTATAAGACGGACAGGAGCTATGACGAATCTGATACGGTGGAAAAGTACAGAATTCAGTTAGATTGCTACAAATATGCAGCAGAAAAATTATTTAAAAAACCTGTTATAAGAAAAATTCTTTATATGTTTGAAACTGATACAGGGTTGAACTTGTAAAAGAGCGGGGCATTGCCCCGCTCTTTAATTATCTGTAAAGAAATCCTCATCGTATGCTATTTTAATGGCGTTAAATGTTTCAGCATCAACAATTCCTGAAGGAATGATATCGCGTTCTCTTTGAAAAATCTTTACTCGCTCAGTTGTCTGAGGGCCGAAGATGCCATCAGGAATTCCGGGCAAATCCTTTTCGGAATTTATTATACGAAGCATATATTGAATAGAGTAAACTGGTCTTCCGGTGAGTTCGTCTGTCGATATTGCAATACCGCGTATTTCGTCCTGCATACCTTCCTTCAAATCATATCCGGGATACTGCCCAAATTGGGCCTGTGAATTGTTTGTTACATTTTGATGTAATCTTTCGATACCATCCCATGTATTTCTGTCTACGGTGCCATTTTGCGGCAAATTGAGCTTGTTTTGCAGTTCGCTCACAGCAGCTTTAGTATTAGGTCCGTAATTTCCTGTGGCATTAACAGGGGAGAGTTGTGAAAACACTGGGACAACATCATTAATGTGGTTTTGAAGTGTCATTACCGCATTGCCTCTTGCACCCATTGACAGTGGAGCACCAGGATACGGAGAAAATGTGGGTGCTGTTGTAAATTCTGATGAACGGCCCGTAGCAATATAAATACCTTTTATAGCATTATACATGCTTTCCCATGTAAGAGGGCCTACAACACCGTCAACAGGCAACCCGTATACACGCTGAAATGCAGAAACAGAAGCGGTTGTCTGAGGACCGTAGACGCCATCTTCTGTAACGGATGGAACCGTATCATAATATTCAGCTAAAACATTAAGCATAAGCTGAAGAGTATATACACCTTGCCCTGTGTCGCCTTCTCTTAGGGCATCAGGATATTCCAATGATAATCCGAAGATAACATCACCGCGTGCGTTCAATTCATTAAGTCGGTTTATACCTGTGAACAAATTAATTAGTTTATACCATGTTGCGCGTCCTACAATACCATCTGGAGTCAAGTTGAAAATTCTTTGAAAGGTTCTTACAGCGTTTTGTGTTGATTCACCGAAAACCGCACCTGTAGGGACTTTAGGAATAGCGGGATAGTTAGTAGAAATAGCATTTAAGAGAATTTGCACCTGTTGAACATCGGGTCCAACATCTCCTAATTTTATAGGGGTGCCCGGATAGGATTCTCCTACGGATTCTATTGGGACATCGGAAATTATATTTACATCATCGCCGTAATAGTAGCGTATCATCTGAAAAGGTAGATAACCTTGATTTGCAAGTGTTACGGTACCCCATTGTGACAAACCTTCGCATGTAACTGTTGTGCCGTTACAAAACTGCGAGGCTAAAGGTTCAATAGCGCCGTTTCTTCTTAAATAAGAATCGAAAATTTCATCTACTATTTCGTGTACAATTTTAAAGGTATTTCGTCCTTCAACGATAGCCTGGTCATATTGTGTTGCATTGGTAATATCAAAATCACA
>JAZSQN010000118.1:0-6224 GCA_045537995.1 Congzhengia sp.
CCCGTATGACTTTTTTAGACAAAAAGACAAAATTCAACAATATTCCTCTATAGCTCAGTCGGTAGAGCGCATGACTGTTAATCATGATGTCGCTGGTTCGAGCCCAGCTGGAGGAGCCAAAGATATGAGCTTATGCCAAAGGCATAGGCTCATATCTTTTTCTTTTGTATTTGGTCCGTGCCAACGGCGCGATAACAACTATGTGCTTTACCGACTGAGGGTGGCGAAGGAGGTAGGATGCCTTCCGAACGCCGCCGGTGGCGGAAGCAGAGAGGACGGCATGGTGCAGCGGTCGATTTTGTGCGAATGATTTTTATGAGCAAACAAAATCGGGCACCGCAAGAGTTAGCATGACGAATCTGATGTTACAGGTATCGAGCCCAGCTGGAGGAGCCAAAAAAAGAGTTACACCATAAGATGTGACTCTTTTTTAATTCATTAGTTTGGTTTAAACATCAATATTATGCTAACACCTATGCGCTTTGCCGATTGAGCGGGACTCAGGAGGTAGCTTGGAGCTTGATAAATACATTGACAGTTATGAAAAAAGTGTTGTATTTCACATGCAAAAATGATATAATCATAGAAAAAGGTAAATAAAAATGAGATTTTATATTATGTTTTAGAATCAAGATTTTGAGGGAAAGGATGATTATACATGTATACTCACAGACTTAGTGAAAATTTTTTGAGAAATGAAGATAGGATGGACGGTTTTTTTGATGGTCTTAAAAAATATCCGAACAGCTGTCATGAAATTTGGGTTGCGAGTCTTTACGGTTTTCCCAAAATCGAAGCACATCAGAAATTAGCAGACGATGTTCAAGATGTTGTTAAAAGATTTCGTGATGAAGGCATCAGGGTATCTTTACAGATTTCAAACACCTTAGGACACAGCGCAAGTTGCCTTAGTTATAATAATGAGGGCCTTTTTTATGAAGGGTCGGATGTATATAAAGTGGGTATTGATGGCACAGTATCTAACTATACTGTGTGTCCCACTTCTCCTGAATTTCAAAAATATCTTAGCGAGGAACTAAAGGTATATCTCCTTGCAATCCAGCCAGACGGCATATGGATTGATGATGATTTAAGACAGCCTCTTGCATTTTGTTGCTATTGTGATAGATGTATGGAGATTTTTAACAAGCAGAATGGATTAAACATTAATCGCGAAGAACTTGCAGAAGCAATGAATATCGATACTGCTATGAGAGATAAATGGGTTAGATTTAATGCTTGGAAGGTAACAAATGTTATGAGAATAATTTCCGAAGCGTGCCTAAAATATTCGCCTCGCACATATGTAGCGTTACAGAACGGAATGAATGGATACATAACAGGTCCTTGGCAAAAGAGTATGTTTGAAACTGTTTACGATATTACTAAAAAAGAGCCCCGTTATCGTCCTGGTGGCGGTGCGTACAACGATAAGGACCCCAACGAATTTTTTTTAAAATCCGTCAGTTTTGCCCATCAGACAAGATATATGCCTGATGTAGTAAAGGATATTCGACCTGAGATTGAAAATTTACCTGATGTAGTTTACGGAAAATCTTTGGCGGGTCAGCTTTTTGAAACAGCTTACTACTTTGCTTCAGCGTCTGCCACATCCATGAGTTATGCAACGATGATGCGTACATATGAGCCGATGAGTTGGTTGAATTTACAGCTTAGGGATATGAGTGCAAACTATAAGTACTTTAGCAGATTAGCTAAAGTAAATGAGGAAACCAAAATGGGGGGTGTAGAGCTTTATATACCTGATACGCCTTGGGTAAGAGAGAGCGACAGTCCATTTGGGTGGTCTGAAGTAAGAATGAATGAAGGAATTGAACTTATGCGTTGCGCCATTCCTACATCTCTTTACAAAAACAATCGAGGGGCATACTTCCTTCACGGTGCACACGCAGAGGAAATGACAGATAAAGAAATAGAAGAGCTTTTGTCAAAAAATGTTTTCTGTGATGGCAGAAGTATAGAATTTCTAATTAAGCGTGGTTTCGGTGACAAGCTTGGAATAAAGGTAGAGTTAAAGAACATCCGCCAATATCTGGAGTCATTTTTAAACCACCCTATAAACAAGGATATGGAAAATGAAGAATGGTCAATAAGCTTCTTTCACCCCGAAAACCATGTAATTATAGGAGAAAAAATTGAGCCTGTAACAGAATACCGTTCAAGGATAGACGGTTCATTTGGTGGTGTTGCATCAGCGGTGATAGAAACCAAAGCCGGCGGTAAGTGGTTTGTTGCAGGATATACCCCATGGACATTTAAAGGAATATTGAGCTTTAACAAAAGAAACCAATATATTAATGCCCTTGAATATATAGGAGCGAAGGTAGATGCAATACTACTTGATCGTATACAAGCACAGGTATTCCCGAGAATAAATGACAAAGGAGAAACTGTAGCGGTTTCTGTTGTAAACACTACAATTGGCGAATCGGAAGAACTTCATGTACTCATTAAAAATCCTGCAGGGGAAAGATTTATTTTCTGCCAGATAAACGGAGAATTTATTTCGATTGAAGCAGAAAAAACACCCGAAGGAACAGTGGTAACAGTTCCGTCGATAAGACCATGGGGTGTTGGCACAATTTTTGCAGAATAAAACAAAAATCCTTCCTGATATCCAGTCAGGAAGGATTTTATATTTCAAACGAAAATTATACAATGAATCTTTTGGTTTATAACATTTCTTTCCTTAATTCTTCGCCTGATTTTTGGGACAAGTATGAGGGAGGTATATCAAATATTGTCTTTGCTCCGCTCATGCCCTCAGTGCTCATTTTGTAAGCAGCTCTTGCACAAGCAACCAAAACCGATGCTGTAAATTCGGGATTCGAATCAAGCTTTAAGCTGTATTCGATGATATGGGAATTTTCAAGATTTTTACCTGTTTTTCCACTTCTTATAACGAACCCACCATGCGGAATTCTGGAATGGTCGCGCATAAGCTCTTCTTCTGTTATAAAATGAACGGTTGTGTTATAATCTGCAAAATAATTGGGCATAGTTTTAATTTCTTCTTCTATTCTCTTCAGGTCTGCGCCTTCTTCTGTCACAACAAAGCACTCTCTGGTATGCTTTTCGCGAGTTGAAAGTTCAGGATTTTTGCCTGAGCGTACAGCGTCTAAAGCCTCAGGCACTGGAATTGTGTACTGCTTGGCATCTTTTACGCCGTCAATTCTCCTTATGGCATCAGAATGTCCTTGACTTACACCTTTGCCCCAGAATGTATAGTCTTTGCCGTCCGGAAGAATGCATGAGGCATAAAGTCTGTTTAAAGAAAACATGCCCGGATCCCAGCCGGCTGAAATGACAGCAACTTTTTCTCCTGACTTTGCAGCAACGTCAACTGACGAAAAATGCTCAGGAATTTTTGCGTGGGTGTCAAAGCTGTCAACAACATTAAAGTTTTTGGCAAGCTCGGGAGTCTGACGGGGCAGATCTGTAGCAGATCCTCCGCATATGACAACCACATCAATCTGTCCTTTATATTTTTGTATATCATTGATATGGAAAACTTTAGCACCGGTTGCTGTTTTAACGGATTCGGGCGCGCGTCTTGTAAAGACTCCGAACAACTCACAATCTGAGTTTTGTGCAATTGAAAGTTCAACGCCTCGTCCTAAGTTACCGTATCCTGCTATTGCAATTTTCATAATATTCGCTCCTTAAATGTTTTTACATTAAAAGAATACCACTTTTTTATAACAAGTGCAATATTTTTTTGAGATTCAGCAAAAAAACGGTAAAAAAGTTTTGTGAATTGACTTTTTATAGAAAATGCAGACAAAAAGAGAGTAAAAAAAGAAAAAATTCATTATAAATTCAGACACAACCTAATTTTTTCCTAAAAAAACGAAAAAAATCTTGACATTTGCTCTACAAAAGAGTAAAATAAATAAGTAAATATGTAGTATTGAGGAGTTATGTCTTCTTGCGGGCATTTTTATGTAAGATGATATGCATATATATTATATAGGAAGAAACTCCGGAATAAAAAAGGCAATATCGCGCAAATTGGCGCGTTTGCATATATAAGCTGCAATAAAAATGTAATATTTGTGCCAATTTTTACATTTTTATTACAACTGTGATTTATGCATTGACTATAAAAAAAAATAGTGTTATAATCAATGTATAATCAAGATGGGTGTATGCCCATCCTCGCCGCTGTTGTTTTTGAAAGAGGAACAGCACTTGGCGAAAACACCATCTCTTTCGATTTTAAAATTTAAATTTATTATAAGGGAGGATTTGAGAAATTATGAAAAATCTCAAAAAATTAATCTCTGTAATCATTGCAGTGATCATGCTCGTTAGCTCCTTTGCTACAGTAGGTGCTGCTGATTACGCGGATGTTGAATCCACAAATAGCTACTACAAAGCTATTCAGGTTCTTTCCGGTCTTGGCATTGCTAAGGGTGACGAAGCAGGTAACTTCAATCCCACAGCTGATGTTAAGAGATCAGAAATGGTTGCATTTGTTTGCAGAATGATGGGCGAAGAAGATATCGCTACAGGCTCAGCAAGCAATGCATTCACAGATGTTGCAGCTAACCATTGGGCAGCTGGTTACATCGCATGGGGCGTAAACCGTGGTATCATCAATGGTATGGGCGACGGCACATTCGCACCTGACGCACCTGTTACATATCAGGATGCAGTTGTTATGATTATGCGTGCATTAGGTTATGACAGAATTGCACAGCGTGCTGAAAACGGCGGTTACCCCACAGGCTACATGAAGTTAGCTTCACAGGGTAAAGTTTTATCAAACGCTGGTTACGACCAGACAAAAGCAGCTACAAGAGAAATCATCGCACAGTTAATCTTTAACGCTTTGACATCTCCTTTAGTTGATGTATATCAGTACGGTGACACATTTGAAGATGACAGATATGTTATCTACAACGGTAAGACAGCTGCTTATGGTTTAAGAACACTTCTTACCTACACAAATGAAATGATCAAAATCAACGCTACAGTTACAAAGACACCTGCTAGTGATGCTTCTTTAATTGCTAAAGATGGCAACATGGTTGAATTAAGCGTTGTAAGCACATATGATGAAAATGTAGAAACAATTGAAAAGATGATCTGGGGTACAACAACAGGTTCAATCGCAGACTTCAAAGCATATGTTGGTGAAACAGATATCGCTGACGCTTTAGGTGAAACAGTTGAAGCTTACTTAGGTTTTGACGAAGACTTAAATGACTGGGTAGTTTTAGCTGCTGTTACATCTAAGTCAACAGTTACAGAAACAGTTTCTGATAACATCTTAGGCGTAGCTACAGATAGCTCAGACTTCTTATTCACATACAAAGAAAAGGCTACAGATTCTACAGCTGACGCTAAGAAGATCGAAATCGCAGGCGGCGCTAAAGTTTATGTAAACGGCAAGCTTGCTGGTACAGCTACAGCATTAACACAGCCTACATTAGATACAATAGCTACAGGTGCTTCTTCAGTTAAGTTTATGAAAGACAAGGCTGATGCTAAGTACACAAATGTATTTGTTACAGATTACACATACAAAGTAGTTAAAGAAGTATTTGCTGACAAAGCAAGAATTAAGTACACATCAGCAGGTTCATTAAATCTTGATCCTGAAGTTCGTGGCAACGACAAGTTCTTCTACAACATCTACGATGCTAACGGCAAAGCTATTACATTAGCAGATGTTAACGAAGGCGATGTATTAAACATCTTAGTTCCTTACGGCAAATCACCTACAAACGCTGATTCTTTAGAAATCTATGTAACATCTAACACAGTTACAGGTTCAGTAACAGAAGCTGCTCATCCTGTATACTCTATCGATAATGTAGAATACAAGTCAGCTATCGCATTATCACTTGGCGCATCAGGCGCTTACTATGTATCAATTGACGGCGTAATCGTTGAAGAAGATACAACACTTGACATCAACAAGAACTTTGCTCTTATTTCTTACATTGAAACAGAAACAAAGATGGGCAAAACAACATACACAATGAGTCTTTACACATTAGACGGTGCTCTCGTAACATACGAATTAGCATCATCTGTAAGAGTTCTTGCAGGTAACGTTACAACAGCTCCTGCTCTTAAGGACGCAGCTTTAGATTCAGCTATGGCTTCATATGTTGGTCTTGGTAAGGTTCTCAATGCTAACGTTGCAACAGCTAAGAATGCACAGGCAAGACTTATCACATTCAAGACAGATT
>JAZSQN010000171.1:0-3198 GCA_045537995.1 Congzhengia sp.
CACAGAGCGTACTTGATATGCGCCTTGCACAGCTTCAGAAGTTGAATGGAGAAAAGATTGAGGCTGAGTACAATGAGTTAAAAGAAGCAATTAAAGAATTTAACCACTTGCTCTCTGACCGCACGGCTTTAATGAACCTTATCAAAGAAGAGCTTATTGCAATAAGAGACAAATTCGGAGATGAGCGACTCTCTGAAATTACAGCCAACGCTGATGAAATTGACATTGAAGACTTAATTGAGGAAGAAGAAGTTGTAATAACTATGACAAATCGCGGTTATGTAAAACGCTTACCCGTTTCTACATATAAGTCACAAAGACGCGGTGGCAGAGGTATTACAGGACTTACAACAAGAGAAGAGGACTTTGTCGAAAAAATCTTTACAACAAGCACACATGACCATATACTCTTCTTCTCATCAAAGGGTAAAATGTATCGCCTAAAGGCATACGAAATTCCTGAAGCAGGAAGACAGGCTAAGGGAACCGCAATAGTTAACCTTTTGCAGTTAGACGCTGGCGAAAAGATTTATGCAACAATTACGCTTCGCGAATTTACAGAGGGCAAGAATTTGATTTTTGCTACCAAAAAAGGTGTTGTTAAAAAGACAAATCTTATGCTTTACAATACTGCAAGAAAAGGCGGGTTAGCAGCTATTGTCTTAGACGAAGATGACGAACTTATTAATGTACGCTTAACAGACGGAAATGACTTAATTGCTCTATCTACACATAAGGGAATGTGCATTAAGTTCTCCGAAACTGATGTTCGTCCTATGGGCAGAGTTTCACACGGTGTACGCGGTATTAAACTTTCAAGCGACGACTATGTTGTTGGTATGAGCGTGGCATCTGAGGGTGAGGACTTGCTGGTAGTTACAGAAAAAGGCTACGGCAAGAAGACTTCTTTAGAAGAATATAAAACTCAGACTCGCGGCGGTAAGGGTGTTACAAACTACAGAATTTCAGAAACCACCGGAAATGTTGCCGGCGTAGTTGTAATTAACGAATCTGATGATGTAATGCTTATCACATCAGAGGGTATAATTATCCGTATGAAGACTGCTGAAATCAGCAGAATAGGAAGACTCACTAAGGGAGTACGCTTAATGAGACTCGCTGACGGCGTATCGGTTGTATCTTTAGCTAAAACCGACGAGGAAGAGGAAGAAGACGAAATCGAAATAATAGAAGAAACTCCTACTCCTCCCGAAACAGCAGAATAAAAACATAAAAAGACTGTGGCTTTGCCACAGTCTTTTTATGTTTTGGGTGTTACATACACTGTTTTATTATCTGTATAGATTACCATTCCAGGTGCTGCCCCTGATGGTTTTTTTACATATTTTACTAAAGTATAATCAACAGGCACCTGCGAGGACTCGGAAGCTTTTGAATACTTTGCCGCAAGACACGCAGCAAATATAATTGCTTCATCTGTAAATTCCCTACCATGTTCATAGCACAAAATAACATGCGAACCGTGAATATCTTTTGTATGAAACCACATATCTGAGTTTTTGGCAATTTTTTGTGTGAGAAAGTCATTCTGTTTATTATTTTTTCCCACCAACACACGAAATCCGTGAGGAGCGTTAAACTCCATTGGCTTTGATATTTCTTTTTTCTTTTTGTGTTTATGTTGTGTGCGCTTTATATAGCCTTGCTCATAAAGCTCATCTGCAATTTCTGCCAAATCTTCTTCCGTTTCGCACATTTTAAGTTCTTCTTCTACTGATTCTAAATAATTCAACTCATCTTCTGCTATTTTTATTTGCTTTTTAAGTTCATCTGCTGCAGTTTTTGCCTTATTATACTTTTTAAAATATTTCTGTGCATTAGCTGCGGGGTTAAGCTTTTTATCAAGACTAATTGTAATTTCGGGCATTTCTGGGTCATAATAGTCAACTACAACTACTTCTTTCTCATTCTCTTTTAAGGCATAAAGATTTGCTGTTATTAGTTCTGCGTACCTTTTATATTGTTCCATATTTTCAGTATCTGTAAGCTCGGCGTTTTGTGTGATAAGTTTTTTTGCACAGCGTTCTATATTGTTAGCGACTATTTTTACTAATCTTCCGCTCTTTTTGGCTAACCGCTCACGCTTATCTTTCTCGCAGAAAAAATCTTCTACAGTTTCACTCATTGAATTTTTCTCAAAAATCTCTGCAGTGTCCTCATACTGTCCAATTTCTATTGCTGAAAACTCAAATGGTTTATCTGTGTCCTTTCTCACCAAATAACAGGGGTGAAAGTTTTCTTGCTTTACTTTTTTAAATATCTCAAAGCATGCTGCTGATAAATCTAAAATTTTAGAGTAGTCTAACTCTTCCATATAGATTTGTGTTGTTTTAAAAGCAGAATATACAATTTCTCTTGAAATCAAAGGACTTATTCCTGAAAACGAATCAAGTACTGCTTTATCTGCTTTTGTACCTTTATCCTGTGCTTTTAGAATATCAACTATTTCATTTAAGGAAACAGTCAAGATATTTGCCTTTCCTTGACTTGGAGGATATTCATAAATAATTCCGGGAAGCACCTGTCTTACTGAGCTTACCGAAAAATCTACATGCTTTATTGAATCAATTATTTTTCCTGTTTCGTCAACTAGAATTATGTTTGAGTGCCTTCCCATAAGCTCTGCAATCAGGTATTTTTTACAGGCGTCACCGAACTCATTTTTTGATAAGAATACAAATTTTATAATTCGTTCAAAATCAGGCTGAATGCACTCACAAAACTTAGCGCCCGCTAAATGTTTTCTTAGAAGCATGCAAAAGAGTGGCGCTTGTTCCGGACTTTTCTTCTTTTCCTCTGTAAAACAAACGCGAGTAACCTGAGGATTTACGGTAAGCCTTAACTTTTTTCCACCACCGCATCCTCCGTAAAAAGAAATTAAAAGTTCGTCATCTTCCGTTTGTTGTATTTTATCAACGCGCGAGCCTAATAATCCGCTATTTAGTTCACAAACAAGAGCTTTTACGCTCACGCCGTCCATTGCCATTTTCTCACGCCTTCCCTAAAACCTTTGTAATGTATGATTTCGGAGTGAGCCTTTTTTCAAAGAGTTTAACCACAAAAAAGCTTGCAAAAAATGCCACTCCTGATAAAAGTATCACAAAAAGATTTGATAAATTCACGCTATATGCTATAACTGCCGCAAAAATTGCAATCAACACGGGCACCATATATAAA
>JAZSQN010000035.1:0-1988 GCA_045537995.1 Congzhengia sp.
ATGGCTACGATCCGACTTAGCGATAAGATTATAGATATAAAGCTTGAAGAATATATAATAGGCGTGCTATCTGCGGAAATGCCTGCAGAATTTTCAATGGAAGCTCTTAAAGCTCAGGCGGTTGCAGCCAGAACATATGCTCTTAGAAAAATAAATAAAGCTCTTCCTGAACATAAGGGAGCAGATCTGTGTTCAGATTTTGCTCATTGTCAGGCATATTCCAACACAAAAAAATTAAAGACACTATGGAAAAAAGATTACAAAAAGTATAATAAAAAAATGAAAAAAGCGGTTGCTGCCACTCAAGGCGAGTATCTTGAGTATGACAATGAATTTGCAATTACAGTTTTCCACTCTTGCAGTAATGGAATTACAGAAAAGGCATCAGATGTATGGGGTGGAGAGATACCTTATCTAAAATGTGTCGAAAGTAAAGGCGATTACTTAAAAAAGGATTATCAAACCAAATCCGATTTTTCCAAAAAGGAATTTATATCCCGTCTTGAAGGTTTTTTGAAAACAAACATAGATACATCCGTTGATGCGATAGGCGATATCAAATATACTGAGGGTCAGAATATAGAAGAGATAACTCTTTTTGGAAACATTATCAAAGGAACTGACATCAGAAGTATATTTTCTTTAAAATCATCTGCATTTGATTTAGAAATGTCAGATAATAAGTTTATATTTACAGTCTACGGAAACGGACACGGTGTAGGAATGAGCCAGTACGGAGCCGAAAAAATGGCAACTGACGGATTTTCATACAAAAAAATATTAGAACACTATTATCCCGGAACAAAACTCAAAAAATTGAATAATTAAGCAAAAAAATGAACATCTTAAATATGAGGTGTTTATTATGAACAGAAAAACATTTAAATATGAAAATAAAAACAGTAAAAAAATTCGTGTTAAAGATATTTTAATGCTTCTTTCGGTATTTGTCCTTTGCGTTATCACAGTTATATCCACAGGAAAAACTATAGAACCCGATAAAAAAGCATCAGGACAGACCGAAACACTTCAAATAGAGGCAGAAAATCAAGATGCTGCCAATGACAAAGAGATAAAAGCAGCTAAACTTAATGACTATAATAATGATACAAATTCATCCTATGAAATTTCATACGAAATTAAATTGCCTCTTGATTTTGTGAGTCCTGTAAACGGAGCGATTACAAAGCCTTTTACACCAAATGAGCTTGTATACAATAAAACAATGGATGACTGGCGTACTCATGTCGGTATTGACATTGCTGCCCCTTATGGAAGTGATGTTGTATCAAGTGAAAAGGGAAATGTAATAAAAGTGCATTATGATATTAACTATGGAAATACAGTTACAATAGAGCACGGTGAATATACATTTATTTACACATCATTATCATCTGATATTTATGTAAATGAAGGAGATAAGGTCTCAAAAGGAGATGTAATAGGAAAAACAGCAGATTCATGTATGGTAGAAATATGTGATGAACCGCATATTCACCTTGAAGTACTTAAAAATGATGAGTATATAAATCCTCTGGATATTATAAAATTTGAATAAGCATGTTATTTTTGATAACAAAAAGAGGCTGTAGCTACAGCCTCTTTTTGTGTTTTTGATGGTAAATTATTTTTCGTCTTTATAAATCTCTTTAAAGTATTTGTATGTATCAACCTTAAGTTCACCGCAAGCGTCTTCATCACATGCAATTATGCCGCATGGATGAAGCTGAAGAGCACTTATTGTCCATGCATGGTCAACACCGCCTTCAACACAATGACGAAGTGCGCGGGCTTTGTTGTGTCCGCTTATAAGAAGAAGAACCTTTTTAGAGTCACAAACTGTACCTACACCAACAGAGAGCGCAGTTTTTGGAACTTTGTTGGGGTCGTTATCAAAGAAACGGGAGTTTGCAATAAGTGTATCCTGAGTTAAAGCGCGGATACCTGTGCGTGATGTAAGTGATGTAAAGGGTTCGTTAAACGCAATA
>JAZSQN010000066.1:0-3063 GCA_045537995.1 Congzhengia sp.
AAGCTTTTAATTTTAGATGCAAACAGTATAGTAAACAGAGGATTTTACGCAGTCCGTCCCTTAACAAACAAAGAAGGGCTTAATACTAATGCAATCTTTGGGTTTTTGAATATCTTTTTTAAGTATGTTGAGGATATAAAACCCGACTATATTGCTGCAGCTTTTGATGTTTCGGCTCCTACCTTCAGACATAAAATGTATGAAGATTACAAAGCAACCCGTCACAAAATGCCTGATGAGTTAAGAGAGCAGATTCCGGTTTTAAAAGATGTTCTTTCTGCTATGAATATACCGATACTTGAACTTGCAGGATATGAAGCAGATGATATTATCGGTACTGTAAGCCGTGTCTGTGAAGAACAGGATGTTTTATGTTGCATCTTAACAGGTGACAGGGACGATTTGCAATTAGCGTCCTCTAAAACGCACATTCACCTTGTAGTAACCCGTATGGGAAATACAGAAACTACGGTGTATGACGACAAACTTGTTTATGAAAAATATGGTGTAACACCCTCTGAATTCATTGATTTAAAAGCTATTATGGGAGATAGCTCAGATAATATTCCCGGTGTAAAAGGAATAGGAGAAAAAGGTGCAACGGCATTAATTTCTTCATTTCATTCCATTGACGGCGTATATGAAAATATTGATGATGATAAGATTACAAAAACAGTAAGAGCAAAGCTTTTAGAAAGTAAGGAACAAGCGTATTTAAGCAAGACCTTAGCTACAATAGACAGATTTGTGCCTATTAGCATAGATATAGAAAAAACAAAGGTCTCACCCTACAACGAGGCAGAGCTTTTTGAGATTTTTACCCGTTTGGAGTTTAAATCTTTTATTAAAAAGATGGGCTTAACAGGTGAAGCTTCAAAAGAAATGAGGACAAGCTTTTCGCCAAATTGTAAATTTGCATCAAAAGATGAGTTAAAGGATATTTTATCTCGCGACAATGTGAGTTTTTATTACGATAAGCTCTCGGATATGTTTGCATTTTCATATGATGAGTCATGCGCGTATGTTGCAGAGTTTAGCGGAAACAAAAATGAAATAACGAAATTTTTAGAAGGGGATAATAAAAAATATACTCACGGATTAAAAGGGTTTATTGCAGAAATGATTACCTATGATGTAGATGTTAAAAATGTTATTTTTGACACAGAAATCGGAGCGTATTTATTAGAACCATCAAGAAAAAGTTATGATATTGAAGGATTGTCTTATGATTATTTAAATATTTCTTTAACAGATTCGGCAAAATCCGGTGATCAGATAAGTCTTGAAAGTATGTTAGAAACTGCAGATAATGTGAGCTTAGGTAACTTTGCAGCAGCAGTTTTACTTCTTAAGAATTACGAAGAAAAATTGATGGACGAAAGAGGTTGTACCGAACTTTTTAACACAATAGAAATGCCGCTTATCTATGTTTTGGCGTCTATGGAGTATGAAGGCATTTTTGTAGATATAGAAAGATTATTCGAGTTTGGAGAGCGTCTTAAAAAAGAACAAAAAAGATTAACAGACGAAATCTACAACCTTTCCGGTCACAAATTTAATATAAATTCCCCGAAACAGTTAGCAGCAGTTCTTTTTGAAGAACTTAAGCTGAAAACTGTCAAAAAAACGAAGAGTGGGTACTCAACAAACGCAGAAGTGTTGGAAAAATTGAAGTACGAACACCCAATCGTTGAAAAAATCTTAGAGTACAGAAAAATTGCAAAGCTTAATTCCACATATGTTGAAGGACTCATTCCTGCAATTGATAAAACTGATGGAAAAATTCATTCAAGCTTTAATCAGACAGTAACCGTAACAGGCAGAATAAGTTCAACCGAGCCTAATCTTCAAAACATACCTGTAAGAACTGAGTTGGGAAGAGAAATGCGCAAAATGTTTATTGCAAAGAATAACGATTTTGTTTTAATTGATGCAGACTATTCTCAGATTGAACTTCGTGTGCTTGCGCACATCTCAAACGATAAAAATTTGATAGATGCATTTAAATCAGATTTTGATATACATTCTTCCACTGCCGCAAAAATATTTGGCGTTAATAACGAAGATGTAACGCAGGAAATGAGAAGTGCGGCTAAAGCGATAAACTTTGGGCTTGTTTACGGTATGGGTGAATTTTCTCTATCTCAAGATTTAAAAATAAGTGTTAAAAAAGCAAAAGAATATATAGATGACTACTTAGGAAGTTATCCCAATGTGCAAAAATATATGCAAGATACAGTAAATTTTGCAAAAGAAAACGGATATGTTAAAACTATGTTTGGCAGACGCCGTGACATTCCTGAGATTAAAGCGTCAAATTATAACATCCGTGCATTTGGCGAGCGTGTTGCATTAAATACTCCCATTCAGGGGAGCGCTGCCGACATTATTAAACTGGCAATGATAAATGTTTATAACAGGCTAAAAGAAGAAAAATTAGAAGCAAAGCTTATACTTCAGGTACATGACGAGCTTATAATTGAGTCGCCCAAATGCGAGGTGGAAAAGGTAAAAGTGCTACTCGTAGAAGAAATGGAAAGAGCAACCAAGCTTAATGTGCCTTTAAAGGTAGATATGAAGTCAGGACATAGTTGGTACGACACAAAATAGAAAGCGTGATTAAATTGTCATTTACCATTAAAGTCAAAAATGAATTATGTAACGAATTTCCCACATCCCGTTGCTGTGTAAGGGCACACCTTGCAGGTATTGCGGGTTTTTGCGGAGCAATAGTTATAGAAAACGGTAAAACTGTTTTTCGTATGAGAACAGAAAGTAAAGTTATTGCAGATAGAATTAATGCACTTTTAGCAGAGCTTTTTGATATAGAACCACTTATCGAAAAAACGGGTAAAATATATTCGATAGATATCAAGGAAAACCTAACAAGAATTCTTACTGAACTTGGCTTTATGCAAAACGGAGTAGTCAAGTTTTTAGCTGACCCCTTTGTGGTGCATGATGAATGCTGCAAAGCATCGTTTGTATCTGGTGCGTTTTTAGGAGGCGGATATGTTAAAACTCCTAAAAACGGGTATCACTTTGAAATTAAAACTCATTACC
>JAZSQN010000047.1:0-3312 GCA_045537995.1 Congzhengia sp.
ACTCATTCGGTTGTCCCGGATATTTTAGAATGGCTTACTGTGTAGATACAGAAAAAGTAAAAAGGTCAATCGTAGCCCTTAAAAAATTTGTAGAAACAGAATACCCAAACAGATAAAATTAGCCCCGACAAAAGTCGGGGCTAATTTTTATCTGTAATTTTCCTTTCTTAACTCACTTCTATACTGCGTTGGTGTAATGTTACAATACTTTTTGAACACTCTTGCAAAATACGAAGTGTCTTCTATACCAACCTTTTTAGAAATCTGCTCTATTGACAAACTTGTCCCTGCGAGCATCCCCATCGCCTTGTATACCTTCATTCTGTTGAAATATGCAATTGGCGGAAGCCCGTAACTCTGCTTAAATTTTTTTATAAAATAGTTGGTCTGCAGATGTACCATCGAAGCAAGCTCCTCTGTTTTTAAAACTTCATCAAAGTGCTGCGCCATATAATCAATTACTGGTTTGAAAAGTCTGTTTTCGTTTCCTTTTTCTCTCTGTCTTTGAATCGCATACATCTGTATTATATTAATAATGTTTGCGCACCATCCAATGTCATATATCGGATTTTTATTGAGTTCTTTCCTGTAAGAACTTTCAAACAAATTGTTCATTTTATCTGTATCGTTTATATTCACAACATAATTTCCGTCAGCAAGACCGAGTAAATCCATAATATTTTTCTCTCCCGATCTCGCAGAAAAAGCCATCTCATACATCATAAACCTCTCAGACGCGTGAGTGTACGCCCTCATCTTTCCCATTGGCAAATAAGCAAGCTGACCCGGTTTAATAATATAATTTTCAGAATCAATACTCAAAAAGCATTCCCCCTCAATGACCCAGAAGAATAAATCATTTGCGCCTATGTGACCTACAGAGTCACCCTTCCACACAATGGGCGGCACATACAAACAAAGTTCAATCGGTCTCACCGATACTTCCTCAAGCGAAAACATTTCAGGCATATATACCACTCCTTTTTTGTCCTGTTATACATAAAATAATCCTGAATATAATATTTTTGCACATTTTTTAAACATTGATTTCCATGTATAAAAAATAGAATAATCTTGAAGAAACTAATTATGTCTCTTTACATTGTTATGGTACCATATTATACTATACTTGTCAACAATGATTTGTGTTGCAGAAAGGAAATATAATGGTTACTAAAATTTATAATGCTGTGTTCATCACAAACAAATTTCACAGATCTAAAAATCTCTATATAAAGGACAATAAATTTTTAGCTTTTACAGAGGACGAACTTGACTTTGATGTATCTATAGATGCAAAAGGATTGTATGTTTCACCAGGATTTATTGACATTCATACACATGGAGCAGGCGGATATGATTTCGCTGACGGTACGGTAGGCGATATACTGAACGCCGCAAAAGTACACGCAACATACGGCACAACAACAGTTTATCCTACTTCTGCTTCTATGTCGTTTGATTATACAATTAAGTTTGTAGAGAATATAAAAAAGGCTATGGAATTAAATGCACCCGGCAAACCTTACATCGCAGGTTCTCATCTTGAGGGACCATACTTTTCGCAGGCGCAAAAAGGCGCACAAAATCCCGAGTACATAAAAGAACCCATGTATAATGAATACTCTCAGTATTTGAAAGTTGGCGGCGGCACAGTAAAGCGAATAAGTTATGCACCTGAACTTATGGGCAGCATGGAACTTTGTGACTATCTAAACAGCTGTGGTGTCATCTCGTCTTTTGCTCATACGAACGGGATATACGAAGAAATAAAGCCTCTTATAGATAAGGGTTGCAAAATTGCAACTCATCTGTATTCTGGTATGAGCACCGTTACAAGAAGAAAAATGCAAAGAAAGCTTGGCGCAGTCGAAACTGCATTTTTGGAAGACAGTGTTATCACAGAGGTTATAGCAGACGGAATACATCTCCCCATAGAACTATTAAAGCTTATATACAAAATAAAAGGACCAGACAAGATTTGTCTTGTGACCGATTCTATGCGCGGTGCAGCCTTGCGCGAAGGGCCGTCAATACTTGGAGCGATGCATGACGGAATTGATTGCATCGTTAAAGACGGAGTGGCATATCTGCCCGATATGACAGCGTATGCAGGTAGTGTAGCAACAACCGATAGATTAGTGCGTGTTATGTACAAAGATGCAGGTATCCCTCTTTGTGATTGTATTAAAATGATGACTCGAACACCTGCAAGGGCGATGGGGCTTGAGTATAGAGGAGACCTATGTGAAAACTATTATGCAGATTTAGTATTCTTTGATGATGACATTCAAATTAAAAAGGTATTTATAGAAGGTAAAGAATTATACTAAGAAAGGATTGTAAAAAATGGAAATTAGAATTTGTAAAAACAGCAAAGAGCTTGGAGAGAGTGCCGCAAAGTATGTAGCACAGGTGCTCAAAGACTCTATCGCAGAAAAAGGCAACGCAAGAATTGTACTCTCAACAGGTGCGTCACAGTTTGACACAATTAATGCTCTTGTAAAAGAACCAGGCATCAAATGGGACTGTGTTGAAATGTTCCATCTTGATGAGTATGTTGACCTCCCCGAGACACACGGTGCAAGCTTTAGAAAGTATTTAAAGGAACGCTTTGTTGATAAAGTTGGCAATCTCAAAGCCGTACACTTTGTTGACGGAACAGCTGAGTGTATTTCAAAACTCACTCAAGAAATCAGAAAAGAACCTATTGATATTGGTTTGATAGGTATTGGCGAGAATGCACACATCGCTTTTAACGATCCCCCTGCTGATTTTGACACAAAAGAAGCTTACATAATTGTAAATCTTAATGATCGTTGTAAACAGCAACAGATGGGTGAAGGTTGGTTTTCCACAATTGACGATGTACCAAAACAGGCAGTTTCTATGACAGCGTATCAGATTATGCAATGTAAAAAAATAGTTTCTTGTGTTCCATACAAGGTAAAGGCAGAGGCTATTGAAAACACCCTTAAATCAAAAGAAGTTACAAATATGATACCTGCTACTCTACTCAAAACCCATTCTGATATGATTTTATATGTTGATGAAAATAGCGCATCAGGTATCATCAACTACTAATAAAAGAACAAGCAAGGCGATAAAAAAGCGTAGGTTATATACTCGATGTCCCATAAAAGAATCACGGCAGCCTGAAAATGTAGAATTAAAAATCATTCTGCAAATTACTACCTAACAGTACTTTATGGGAAGCTTAATAAAAAAACAAAAAAAATAAGGAGACTTTATAATGAAAAAGTATATATTGGTCGGATCAGGTGCACGCGCAACGCATTCTTATCTTAAGAC
>JAZSQN010000060.1:0-9140 GCA_045537995.1 Congzhengia sp.
AAACAGCGTTAACGCTGTTTTATTTTTTGTTGAAAAATGTAAAAATATATGGTAGAATGATTTAGCAATAAGCTTTTGGGAGAGAAGGCTATGAACGAAATAAAAAGCATAATGAATAAAACATTTAAATACATAAAGCCATTTGTTAAATGGTTATTTTTCGCTATATTAGTGGGTATTATCGGCGGTGTTATCGGTGCTTTTTTTCATAAGTGTCTTGAGATTGCTACTAAAACAAGAGAAGCTAACCTGTGGCTGATTCTCTTTTTGCCGCTGGCAGGACTTTTGATAACACTTTTGTATTCTGCTTTTAAAAACAAAGGTAATCTTAATACAAATAGGGTTTTAGAAGCGGTTGAAACAGACGAAAGAGTGCCTTTTAGTCTTTCCCCACTCATTTTTATAAGTACACTCATTACACATCTTTTCGGTGGTTCTGCCGGCCGTGAGGGAGCGGCTTTGCAGTTGGGAGGAAGTCTTGGCTACAACATCGGCAAACTATTTAAACTTTCAAAAAATGACAGGCGAATTATAGTTATGGTTGGTATGAGTAGCTTTTTCTCTGCGATGTTTGGGGCGCCTTTAACTGCTGCTATATTTTCTCTTGAAGTTATAAGGGTAGGATATGTAAGACATTGTGGATTTCTACCATGCATAATGTCTGCTATAGTTGCCTATGAAATATCTAAGCTTTTTGGAACTTGTGGAATAAGATTTTTGGTAGATTTTCCGGGTGTTACACCAGAAATTTTAGTAAAGATAATAATTCTTTCTGTGCTTTGTGCCATTATTGGAATATTGTTCTGTGTAGCAATAAGAGGAGTATCTTTTTATATGCACAAATTTTTCCGTAATCCATATATTCGGACAATAGTAGGAAGTTTGATTATTGTAGGACTAACTATGATATTAAAAACAACGGATTACAATGGTGCGGGTATGCATATGATAAGTCAGGCTATGGAAGGCACAACAAAAACATGGGCATTTGCTTATAAAATTATTTTTACGGCAATTACTATAGCGGCTGGTTTTAAGGGTGGCGAAATTGTGCCGACTTTATTTATAGGTTCAACTTTTGGATGCATAATGGGACCTGTTATTGGACTTGATGCATCATTTGCGGCGTCAATCGGTTTTGTTGCCATGTTCTGCGGAGTGGTAAATTGTCCGTTTGCATCGGTTGCTTTGGCGCTAGAAGTCTTTGGAGCAGATGGAATAACTGTTTATGCTTTAGCTTGTGCAGTTAGCTTTATGATGTCGGGTAATTTCAGCATTTATAAAAGTCAGAAAATTGAAGGCTCAAAGATTGCTTATGAAGAAATAACGGAATAAAAAGGAGGTTGGATATCCAACCTCTTTTTTTTTATACATTTATGCAGTTTCTATTGAGTTTGCTTTGTGAAGATTAAGTAAATCTACAGCCCATTCTCTCATTTTATATTTTAAGATTTTACCCGCTGCGTTCATAGGAAATTCTTCAACAAATGCTACATAGCTTGGAACTTTGTGCTTAGCCATATGGTCTAAAACATACTGTTTTATTTCCTCTTCTGAAGACTCAACACCAGGTTTTAAGATAACACACGCCATAATTTCCTCACCGTACGCTTCAGAGGGAACACCAATTACCTGGACATCCTGAACTTTTTCATGAGTATATATAAAGTCTTCAATCTCTTTGGGATATATGTTTTCGCCGCCTCGTATAATCATATCTTTTATTCGGCCTGTTATTTTATAGTTGCCGTCAGGAAGACGACGAGCCAAATCGCCTGTATGGAGCCAGCCGTTTTCATCAATAGCAGCTTCTGTTGCGCCCGGCATTTTATAGTATCCCTTCATGATATTATAGCCTTTTGCTACAAATTCACCGTCAACATTATCAGGTAAATCTTCACCGGTTTCAGGGTCTACTATTTTGCATTGAACACCGTAAATTGCACGGCCTACAGTATTTACACGGGTATCAATGGTATCATCAGTCCAACTCATTGTACACGCAGGAGATGCTTCTGTTTGACCGTAGCTAATACAGATTTCACTCATGTGCATCTTATTTATAACATCTTCCATAACCTTAACAGGACAAGGACTGCCTGCCATAATACCGGTTCTCATGTATGAAAAATCTGTCTTTTCAAAATCTTCGTGACCGAGCATTGCAATAAACATTGTAGGCACACCGTGAAAAGCAGTAATTTTTTCTTTATTAATGCATGCAAGCGATTTTCTGGGCGAAAACGCTGGCATAGGAGACATGGTTGTACCGTGTGTTACTGATGCTGTCATTGCAAGAACCATGCCAAAACAATGGAACATAGGTACCTGTATCATCATACGCTCTGCTGTGGACAAGTCCATACAGTCGCCGATAGCTTTCCCGTTGTTAACAACATTATAATGTGTAAGCATAACGCCTTTAGGGAAGCCTGTAGTACCTGATGTGTACTGCATATTACATACATCATGAATATTTATTTTAGCACGCATTTTGTAAACTTCTTTAACATCTACAGTATCCGCTAAAGAAAGTGCTTCATTCCATGAGTAACAACCTGTTTGTTTACTGTCAACAGTAATAATATTTTTAAGACACGGAAGCTTTTTCGATTCTAATTTTCCCGGTTCGCAATTTTCAAGCTCGGGACATAAGGTTTTAATAATTTCTATATAATTAGAATCCTTGCAGCTATCAACCATAACTAAAGTATGTGTGTCTGATTGACGCAGGAGATATTCTGCCTCGTGAATTTTATATGCGGTGTTTACTGTAACCAAAACAGCACCGATTGTTGTTGTTGCCCAGAAAGTTATATACCACGCAGGCACATTTGTAGCCCAGATTGCTACATGGTCACCTTTTTTTACACCCATAGCAATTAAAGAGCGGGCAAACCTGTAAACATCTTCACGGAACTCAGGATATGTTCTCGTATAATCAAGCTCAGTATAGCGGAATGCATACTGATCGGGGAATTCATTACAGATACGATCTAATACATCAGGGAAAGTACATTCAATCAAATGTTCTTTAGGCCATGGATATTTGCCTGTGCCTTGTTTATTATCGTAAAGTTTATTGGGTGTGCCGATTAAATAGTCAGACATATAGTTTGCAAAAGCAGGGAATACTACAGCGGCATCTGTCAGATTTTTATTCCAACGCTTAACCCATTCTAAAGAAACATATCCATCATAACCTGAAGTCTGGAGCAAATCTAAAACTTCAGCTACAGGGATGTCCCCATCGCCTAAAATTTTATATTGAACAATATTTCCATCAATAACCGAGTCTTTTATATGAATATATTTCAGATAGCTGCCGATGTTTTCAAGTGTTTCACAGGGCTTTTCATTCATAAATCTGTAAGGATGATGAATATCCCAAAGAATCGCAACATGATCGTTGTCTACTGCTTTTATTACTTCGGCAAGTCTTTTTGTGTCAGAGTATACGCCTGAGGTTTCAACTAAAAGATAAATATCTTTTTTTACTGCTTCTTTGGCAAGTCTTTTTAAAAGCCTGATTACTCGCATATCGTCAATAGGCTCACACGGGGCAGGATTTTTATCGCCCAGAATTCTTATGTATTTGCAGTCGATTTTAGACGCCAATTCGATGTAATCAAAGCCTTCTTTTAATGCTGCGTCTTCGTCTTCTGTGCCTCCTAAAAAGCATGAAGAGGCAAGACATGAGATGGCTAAGTTTTCTCTTTGTAGTTTATTTAAAGTTTTAGGTAAGTGTTCTTCTGTAAATGGGCGCGCTTTTAGTAGATTCATTTCATTTTCAAGACCGCGTAGTTCTATTCCGTTAAAACCTAAATCTTTTGCCATAATACGAATGTCATCCCAAGACCATTCGGGACAACCAACGGTTGAAAATGCAATTTTCATAAAGAATCACTCCATAACTAAAATATTCAGTAATTAACATATTAACATCAAGCACAGGTATAGTCAACACATTTTTTGTGAAAAACAAGATAAATTAACGAGTTTCAGCAAAAAAAACGCAAAAATGAGTAAAAAAACAACTGCGGCTTTTACTGCAGCTGTTTTTTTGATTATTCTACGGATTCATTTGTTTCTGTAAGCAGAAGTGAGAGTTGACCTGTTAAGATATCTGCGTAATTCAGTGAAACTGCGCGCTGTGTTTCTGCAAAGGCTGAAATGTTTTCCAGAAGCACATTAAATGTATAAGGATATACAGCCTTAATAGTACCGTAACGGATAGTTACACGCTTTCGCCCTTTTTTAACGGTAATTTTCACACGGTTTCCTATATTTTGTTCAATTATGTCTTTTACGCGGGAGATATCGTTTTTTTCAATCACTAACAACACCTTCTTCATATTAATTTCAATAACCCAAATTAATACCATGCTATATTTTATCACAAAAAGTCTAAAAATGTCAAGTTTTTAATTATATGCAAAAAGAGCCGCTATAGCGGCTCTTTTTGCAGTTCGATTTCTTTTTTATTAAATAGAATTTTTAAAAATATAGGTGTTAATATTGATGAGATAATTATAAGGATAATAACCGGGGTGAAATATATCGGGTCTAAAAGACCTACAGACAAACCCTTTTGGGCAACAATCAAAGCTACTTCTCCTCGTGTCATCATTCCTATGCCTACGATTAAACTATCGGTTCTTGAATAACCCCATAATCTAGAAACCAATGAGCAACCGACGATTTTTGCAATAAGCGCTACAATAACAAAACAGATAGAAAACAAAAGCATAGCAGCAGTAATACCTTCAATGTTTGTTTTTAATCCAATGCCTGCAAAAAATACAGGGCCAAACATCATATAAGAGCTTATTGACATTTTTCGGTCAATATAGTCTGCATCATGAATATTGCACAAGATAAGACCTGCCAAGTATGCACCTGTAACATCTGCGACACCAAAATATCTTTCGGCACAATAGGAAAGTCCCATACATAACGCCAGACCAAATATAGGTATTCTTTGAGTGTGTATATGCCTGCCTGTATCAAGCTTTTTAAATATTTCGTAAAAAACAATCCCCACAATAATAGCGAATACAAAGAAAAGAAGTGTTTTTAAAAGTACAGATATGATTTCACCTGTTCCGGCGGATGAGTTAGTGCCAACTCCGACAACGACTGTCAGCACAATGATGCCTATAATATCGTCAATGATAGCAGCACTCACTATTGCGGTTCCAAGATGAGATTTGAGTTTTCCCAACTCTGAAAGAGCTTTAACAGTAATTCCCACTGAGGTTGCCGTAAGTATTACGCCTATGAAAACTGCTTTATAAAAATGAATTGTCCCTATAGATGCAAACCCATAAAATGCCATATAAAGCAGTGTTCCTAAAACTAATGGAACGAACACACCAAAAACTGCTACTAAAAGTGCGAATGGTCCTGTTTTTATCATATCGCGCAGATTGGTTTCAAGTCCTGCTGAAAACATTATAAGGATTACGCCGATTTCTGCCATATATGAAAGAAACTCGGTTTGTTTAACGATTCCTAACACGCTCGGACCTATCAATAGTCCTGCAATAATTTCTCCTACAACCTGTGGAACTTTGCATTTTCTTGCTAAAAGTCCCATAAGTTTTGCAGCGGTTATAATGATGGCTAAATCCTTGAAAATTTCATATACATGCATTTTATTACCTTCCTTCAGATTTATGAACTTTTTTTAATCGATGGTATAACGATTTTTTTCCAATTTCCTGTCATATAGAAAATGATGCACAATAAAAGAGCAGCAATCGATGCAACGGGAGCACCTAAGCCAACACCGGTTAAACCCATATTTAGCACCATTCCAAACAGAAAGGCTGCGGGGATTCTAAAAAGAATAGATGATAATACACCATTAATAAGTGAAAATGTGGTGTGCCCTGATCCTATGAACAAGCCGTTAAAGCAGAAGAAAACAGGTGCAATCAGATAATCATATTTAAAAGCCCTGATATATTCTACGCCGCACTTTATAAATTCGGGATCACTGCCGAACATTTTCATACATGCCTCAGGGAAAAAACCCACAAGTGCAAATATTACAATACTTATTCCAAGTGCAATTAAAATACCGGTAAACATTGTTTTAGATGCACGATTAAATTTTTTAGCACCAATGTTTTGTGCACTCATTGCGGAAATTGATGTGCTCATAGCAACACCCGGAAGTATTGCAAAGCCATTCAGTTTACCTACAGCGCCGACAGCAGCCGATGCCATTACACCAAGAGAATTTACTAAAGTAGTTAAAAATAAAAATGACATGCCTGATGCAATATTTTGAATTGATGTCGGAACACCAATTTTTAAAATCAGCTTTAATTGTTTCTTTGAAAATGCTCTAAATGAATCCACACTAAAATCAAATATAAAATTGTTTTGTGCCAAATATATTATACACAAAATCATACTTATTGCCTGAGATATAACTGTTGCTAAAGCAGCACCAAAAGCCCCCATATTCAGTTTAGCTACAAATAAAAGATCCAATACAATATTTACAGTACATGCAATAGCCACAAAAATAAGAGGATTTTTACTGTCTCCCAAACCACGCATCAACGCGCTCAAAGCGTTATAACCAAAGATAAAGATAGTGCCGAGCATACTTACAATAAAGTAGCTTTTTGCCTCTTTAAAAGATTCCTGAGGTGTTTGTATAAGAGCAAGAAGAGGGTCTGTTACCGATATCATAATAACTGTAAGAACAATTGCTGCTATTATCAATGAGATAAGCAATGTAGCAATAACCTCATGCATGCTGCGTCTGTCATCTGAGCCTTTATATTGACCTATTAAGACTGTTGCGCCGACAGATAAGCCAAATATCATATTAGTAATAATAAATGAAACCTGACCGCCGATGTTAACACCTGACATCGATATTTCACCTGCATACTGACCGACAATCAGCATATCAACGGTGCTGTAAAGAGATTGGATTATATTTGAAATAAGTACGGGAAGAGAAAATAAAATAAGTTGTTTTACAACATTTCCCTCTGCAAGATTTTTTTCGAATTTCGCCATGTTTTCACCTTTTTGTCCATAATATCATCTATACATTCTACCACCGTAAACAAGAAAATGCAACCTTTTTCAGCATAAAAGATTTTTGTTTTTTTAAGACAGAACAAATGTTTGCAATTTTGATTTTTGTGTGATAAAATAAATTAGGTAAAGAAGAATTAAGGAAAATCCAAAAGTTTAAATTGTTTGTTGATTTCATATCAAATATGGGAGGTGAAAACCATGCAGCTTATTAAAAAAGAAAAAGAAGTATATGAGTTCATAAAAAAGCAGATAGAAAAAGAAGGATATCCTCCGTCTGTGCGTGAGATTTGTGCTGCAGTGGGACTTTCTTCACCCTCAACTGTGCACAGGTATATAAATAGCCTTGAGGATAAGGGGTTTATTGTAAAGAGAGGCTCAAAAAAGAGAGCGATTTCACTTCCCAAACAAGAAAATGATGTAGAAGTTATGTCTGTACCTGTTGTAGGTTCGGTTGCTGCGGGTCAGCCTATTTTGGCGGAGGAAAATATAGAAGAGTATTTTCCGTTGCCTGCAAATTATGCTAAGGGACGCGAAATATTTATGCTTAAGGTGCGCGGAGAGAGTATGATTAATGCTGGTATTTTAGACGGTGATTTTGTTGTTGTTGAAAGTTGTTCTGTAGCATCAAACGGGCAAATTGTTGTAGCGCTTATTGACGACAGTGCGACAGTAAAAACTTTTTATAAAGAGGAGGATCACATAAGGCTTCAGCCTGAAAATGATGCACTTCTTCCCATAATAACAAAAGATGCAAAGATTATAGGAAAAGTATCCGGCATATTCAGAAAATATTAGAGGTGAAACATGAAAAACTTTATCGAAAAGGTAATAGAAAAAGAAAAAAATGAAGTAATTAGCAATCGCCGCAGGCTACATAGATGTGCAGAGCTTTCTTTTTGCGAATATAAGACTGCAGAGTTTCTTGAGAACTATTTGAAAGATATTGGGCTTAACCCTGAAAGAGTATTAGATACAGGTGTAATAGCGTTTCTTGATGCAAAGAAAAACAATACAATACTTCTTCGTGCCGATATGGATGCTTTAATGCTGGAAGAAACCGGTGAAATAGAATTTAAATCTGAAAATAGTGGTGTTATGCATGCTTGTGGGCATGATGCACATATGGCAGTGCTTCTTTCTGTTGCAAAAATTTTGAATGAGCATAAAGATAAACTTAATGTAAATGTTTTATTTGTATTTCAACCAGGTGAAGAGACAGAAGGCGGAGCTTTGTCTATGATTAATACCGGAATATTAAAAAAATACAATGTAGTTGAGTGTTTAGGACTTCATGTTATGAATGATGTGCCATCAGGGAAAATTATGATAAAAGAAGGAGCCCTAATGGCATCTCCTGATGATTTTTCAATCGAAATATGCGGAAAAGGCGGTCACGGTGCATATCCTGACAAGTGCAATGACCCAATAGAAGTAGCATCATCAGTAGTAGGAAAGATAAATCAAATTACCGATAAAGAAATAATAAAAGGAGAAAAACAGGTAGTTAAAATATGCATGTTAAATGCAGGTACAACATGCAACATAATTCCTGATGTTGCACAAATTCAGGGTACTGCAAGAAGCTTTAATGAAAATGTAAGAAAAAGAATTCCTGAAGCTATTGAAAGTATACTGAAAGAAAGCTGTGCCTCTTTTGGTGTAGATTATAGATTTACATTTAATTATCGCTACCCGCCTCTTATTAATGACAAGAATATTGCAAACAAACTAAAAACAGCAGTAAATGAAAACATGGGAGATATTGTGATTAGTTGGGAAAAACCTGTTATGGCAGGGGATGACTTTGCTTATTTTGCAAAAGAAGTTCCTTCTGTATATTTTTATCTTGGAACAGGAAACGATAAAAAAGGCACAACAATGCCACTCCATGCATCGAACTTCAATATAGATGAAGATGCGTTGACGCTTGGAATCGGAGTATATCTTTCATATATATTAGGAAGCTTCTGAAAAAAAGAAATTTTTTCTTGACAAGCACAAAAAGATATAGTATAATACTATTTGTCGCTGAGAAGACAAGATATATGTGGGCGCATAGCTCAGCTGGGAGA
>JAZSQN010000088.1:0-7881 GCA_045537995.1 Congzhengia sp.
CTTATGGTAGGTCTTCTTGCCGGCACATTCTCCAGTATACTTTTAACAGATCCTGTATGGGCAGGTCTTAAATCATTAATGAAAAAAAGAAAACTCTCAAAAAAAGTAAGAGCATAAAAAATAAAAAAATAAGAGGCTTTAAAAAAGCCTCTTATTTTTTATTGATTACGCTCTTACTTTTTTTGAGAGTTTTCTTTTTTTCATTAAAGATTTAAGACCTGCCCATACAGGACCTGCCAAAAGTACACTGGAGAATGTGCCGGCAAGAAGACCTACCATAAGGGGTAGAGCAAAGTCTTTAATAGAATCAACGCCTAAGATATACAAAAGAATAACAGGAATTATTGTTGTTAAAGTTGTATAAATAGAACGCTTTAATGTCTGAGAAACACTTGTGTTAACTAATGTCTTTAAGTCTCTTGTTACTTTTCCCTGATTTTCACGAATACGGTCAAATACAACGATTGTATTATTGATAGAATAACCGATAATTGTAAGCATTGCAGCAATAAAGTTCGCATTTATCGGAATTCTGAATATTGCGTAGAACGAAAGCATGATAAGCACATCGTGTAATAAACAGATAACCGCAGATACGCCTGTAAAGAATTCAAATCTTATTGTGATATATACAAGCATTAAAAGACATGCGATTAAAGCTGCCGTTAAAGCCTGTGAACGAAGTTCTGCACCCATTGTAGCAGTAACATCTTCTACCTGTAGAAAAGCTGTTGCTCTGTCGATTTCATAGGTTTCAACAAGTTTTGTCTGAATTTTGTCTCTTACATCGCGTTCTATAGGTGTCGTCTGAATAATGATAACATTATCGTCCGAATTTAAAACTTTAGGATTTTTAACTGAAGAATCAGCAGCTTCTACAGTTTTTGTAATTTCATTTAAATCCACTTCTTTTCCCATATCAACATACATTGTCATACCGCCGGCAAAGTCGATATCCTGAACAAAACCGCCGCTCACAAAGAAGAAAACAAGACCTAAAAGAATAATTGCAGCAGGGATAAGACAAGTAATTTTAGCTTTTTCAACAATTTTTAGCATCTTACTGTACCTCCCTTTTCTTCTTTACGCCGTACCAGGCGATATTTTTAATCTTGAAATCAACAATTAGATTTAAAAGATATTTTGTAACAAATATTGCAGTAAACATACTTACGATTGTACCAATAGCGAGTGTAATAGCAAAGCCTTGAATTGTACCTGTACCAAATATATAAAGAACAACTGCAGCAATAATTGTTGTAATGTTTGAGTCGATAATTGCTAAAAACGCTCTATTAAAACCTGAAGTAACAGATGTTTTAACGGTTTTTCCAAGTTTTAACTCTTCTTTAATTCTTTCAAAAATAATTACATTAGCATCAACTGCCATACCAACTGAAAGAATAATACCTGCAATACCTGCAAGGCTCAAATTAATTCTGAAAAGTGTCATTATATAAACAACGATAGCAGTGTACGCTAAAAGTGCAATGTCAGCAACAAGACCGGGAAGTTTATATACGGCAAGCATAAATATAAGGATCAAAAGAATACCGATACCTGCTGCAATTAAGCTTGTGTTTAAAGCTTCTTCACCAAGTGTAGGTCCTATTGAACTTAATTCAACATCTTTAATAGAGAAAGGAAGATTACCTGAATTAATTAACGCTGCAAGCTCACCTGTTTCTGTAGCGTCATTAAAGCCGCCTGAAATAACACAGTCCTGACTATTGATAGCATTGTCAACCATAGGCTGGCTGATTACTTTGTCATCTAACATAATGGCAATATAATTTTTGTTATCAGTTTTTTTAGCAGCAGCTGCCTGAGTTGCCTGATAGAATTTATCAACCCCTGATGAGTTGAGCTTAAGTTTTACATAGTGAGCGGTAGTTCCTTTGTCATCAACTTCACCATAAGCTGCTGTAGCAGAATCAACATCTTCAGCCTGTAAAACTGTTTTTCCGTCAGAATCCTTAAAAGTCAAAACAGCTGTCTGACCTAAGGTATTAACTGCTTCCTGAGGGTCCTGAATTGCAGGAATCTCAATTCTTATTTTCTTTTCGCCCTGACGGGAAGTTGTGGCTTCGTTGTAGCCCAAAGAATCCAGACGGTTTCTTAATACATTTTCAACTGACTGCATCTGTTCATCAGTAACATTGTCAGCCTGAGCTTCGTATGTTATAACTGAACCGCCTACTAAGTCAAGGCCTTGTCTTATGCCCCAATCTTTGTCTAAAGCATCAGGGTATGAGATGTTATAATCAAACACGCTTATATTCATACCGCCAAGTACAACTACAACCGATGTAATGATTACAAGTAGGGCGATTATCAATTTCGCGATACTCTTTTTCATTTAGTTTGCCTCCTTTAAAATCGCATAGTAATATTATATATTTTTATTTGGTTTAAGTCAACATAAAATTGCAAATTTTCCTAAAAACTTTAAAAAAATATAAAATTAAAAATAGCACTTGAAAAAGTAAAAAAAGTGTGTTAAAATAAGACAAAACGAATATTAAAAAAAGACTATGATGAAGCAAAGTAGCCCCGCAAACACCACAAAGAGAGAGTTTTTCACCGGCTGTAAGGAAACTCGGTTAAGGCGCAAGGCGAAATTTCACTTCGGAGTTCCGTATTTGAAACAGCAGTAGAGTATGGCGATTAGTGCCCGTAAGGCACAAAAGAGTGCTCTTATATTTTAAGAGAATTTGGGTGGTACCGCGGATTTGTTAGTTGTCCGTCCCTTGCGGGGCAGACAACTTTTTTTATTGTTCCGTAAACTGTTGAGGAATTGCTCACGCCAAAACAGTAAAACTTGGTGAGCGGAAAGGGTTAAAACTGATGAAAGAACAGTTATTAAAAATCAAAAAATCGTCAGAAGAAAAATTGGCAATCCTAACTTCATTACAGGATTTAGAAGATGTAAGGATAAGTGTGCTTGGAAAAAAAGGTGAACTTACACAGGTTTTAAGACAAATGGGAAGTTTATCTGCTGAGGAAAGACCTGTAATAGGCGCCTTAGCAAATGAAGTTCGTGAAGCAATCGAAAAAGCAATCAATGAAAGAAAAAGCGAGCTTCTGTCAAAAGAGCGTGAGGAAAAGCTGAAAAAAGAAGTAATCGATGTAACTATGGCAGGTAGAAAACCTCAATTAGGTGCTCTTCATCCTATCACTAAAGTTTTAGACGAAGTTAAAAATATATTCTTAGGAATGGGATTTTCGATTGCCGAAGGTCCGGATGTTGAGCTCGATTATTACAACTTCGAGGCGTTGAACATACCTAAAGAGCATCCGGCTCGCGATACACAGGATACATTTTATGTAAGCGATAATGTGGTGCTTCGCACACAAACATCGCCTATGCAGATTCGTGTTATGGAAAAAGCTAAACCTCCTATAAGAATTATTGCACCTGGCAGAGTTTACAGAAGTGATGCGGTTGATGCAACACATTCTCCTGTTTTTCATCAAATCGAAGGACTTGTTGTAGATAAAGGTATCACGATGGCAGATTTAAAAGGAACACTTGAGCAATTTATAAAATCTCTCTACGGACAGGATGCAAGAATAAGATTAAGACCACATCATTTTCCGTTTACAGAACCAAGTGCTGAAGTTGATGTTTCGTGCTTTGTGTGCGGAGGAAAAGGTTGCAGAGTATGTAAGGGAGAAGGATTTATAGAAATTTTAGGTGCCGGCATGGTACATCCAGATGTACTCAGGCGTTGCAATATCGACCCTGACGAATACAGTGGTTTTGCATTTGGATTGGGTCTTGAACGAATTGTAATGCGAAGGATGAATATTGATGATATGCGTCTTTTGTACGACAATGATATAAGATTTTTAAAACAGTTCTAATTTAAAGAAAAGAGGTTAAAATATCATGAAATTACCATTAAGCTGGCTTTCTGATTATACAGATATGACCGGTATTACACCGGAAGAATATAACCATGCCTTAACCATGTCCGGTTCTAAGGTTGAGGGTATAGAGAATTTAGGAGACAAGATACAAAATATTGTAACAGGTAAAATTTTAAGTGTAGAAAAGCATCCTGATGCTGATAAACTTAAAATTTGTATGTTAGATGTAGGAAGTGAAACCTTACAAATTGTTACAGGTGCTGATAATGTGAAGCCAAATCAGATAGTTCCTGTGGCTTTAGACGGTGCGCTTCTTCCTGACGGAACAAAAATTAAAAAAGGAAAATTGCGCGGAGTTGAGTCAAACGGTATGCTTTGTTCCTACGAAGAAATAGGTATGACGCAGGAGGACTTTCCGGATGCTGAATACGGAATACTTATTTTAGAGGATGGATTACCTTTGGGTAAGGATATTAAAGAAGTATTTGGTTTAGATGACCCTGTTGTTGAATTTGAAATCACATCAAATCGCCCTGACTGCTTTAGCGTAATAGGCTTAGCAAGAGAAACAGCAGTGACTTTTGGCCGTGATTTTAATGTTTGCGCTCCTGTAGTTAAGGGATGCGGTGATGATATTAATAATTATATTAAAATTAATGTGGAAGAGCCCAAACTTTGTAAACGATACACTGCAAAAATGGTTAAAAATGTAAAGATAGGTCCCTCGCCTGATTGGATGGTAAAAAGACTTAAAGCGTGTGGTATTCGTTCTATAAATAATATTGTAGATATAACAAACTATGTTTTGTTAGAGTATGGTCAGCCTATGCATGCGTTTGATATGTCATATTTAGAAGGTGGCGAAATAAATGTTCGCTTAGCACGAGACGGTGAACCGATGACAACATTAGATGGAACAGAGCACACATTAGACGATTCAATGCTTATGGTTTGTGATGGAAAAAAACCGGTAGCAGTTGCAGGTGTCATGGGTGGTCTTGATTCAGAAGTAAGAGAGGATACAAAGACTGTTTTATTTGAGTCAGCAACATTTTTAGGCTCATCCGTTCGTATTACAGCTAAAAAATTAGGCTTAAGAACAGAAAGTTCTTCAAGATATGAAAAAGGTTTAGACAGCGAAAATACTCTTCCTGCAGTTATGCGTGCTTGTGAGTTAGTAGAACAGCTTGGATGCGGTGAAGTAGTGGATGGAATTATCGATGTTTACGGTACAAAACCCGAGACTGTAAAAATAAAGTTTGAGCCTGAAAAAATCAATGATTTTATTGGTTTTTCAGTACCAAAAGATGTAATGGTTAAGATCTTGACAGACTTGGGATTTGAAATTTGTGATGACGAAATCACAGTTCCCACATATCGTCCTGATGTTTTGTGCTTTAATGATATAGCTGAAGAAATTGCCCGTATGTATGGTTACGACAAAATTCCTTCAACGCTTATGGATGGAGATACTACAGTTGGTATTAAAACATATGGACAGCAGATAGAGGACAGGGTAAAAAATACCCTAGTAGGCGCGGGTCTTTATGAAACACTTGTTTTCAGTTTTACAAACCCGAACATATTTGACAGGCTTAATATGCCTGCTGACAGTAAAAAGAGGGAAACTGTAGTTATTACAAATCCATTGGGTGTTGAAAACTCTATAATGAGAACAACTGCTATTGCCTCTATGATGGAAGTAATATCCCGTAATGAGAATTTTAAAGCTGAAAAGGTGAGACTTTTTGAGCTTGGAAAAATTTATATACCAAAGACTGGGGAAGATTTGCCCGAAGAAAAAAGAGTCGTTACAATTGGAATGTATGGAGATTGCGATTTTTATGATATAAAGGGTGTTGTCGAAGTTATGCTTGAAGATTTAGGAATTTCAAAAAGAGCATACGAACCAAATAAAGATAACACAACATTTCATCCGGGAAGATGTGCGTCATTAATTGCAGGCGGAAAAGAGATAGGTCTCTTAGGACAAATTCATCCCACTGTTTGTGAAAACTATGATGTTACAAATGATATTTATGTAGCAGAAATAGATTTTGAAGCAATGCTATTGCTTGCAAAAACGGAAAAAACATACAAAAAACTCCCCAAGTATCCAGCATCACAACGCGATTTAGCATTGATTGCAGACGATACTGTTTTAGCATCACAAATTGAAAATATAATCAAGAAAAAAGCAGGAAATATTTTTGAATCATTGACACTTTTTGATGTATACAAGGGAAAACAAATTCCTGAAAACAAGAAGTCAATGGCGTATTCTGTAGTTTTCCGTGATGAAAATAAGACGCTTGCAGACGAAGATGTTAATCCTGTTATTGAAAGTATTCTAAAAGAACTTTCAGAAGAACTTAATATAACCTTAAGATAAAGGTGATTTAATGTATAATTGTGTAAATATTATTCCAAGTAGATTGACAGGAAAAGTATGCACACCACCATCGAAAAGTGCAGCACATCGTGCACTCTTATGCGCAGCATTGTCAAATGGGGTATCTAAAATTTCAAATATATCTTATAGCCAAGATATTTTAGCAACTTTAGATGCAGTAAAAAGTATAGGAGCAAATGTCGAGCTTGATGGTGATAATGCCACCATATGCGGAATGTGTAAAGTAAATGAACTTGACAACATAGAAATTGATTGTAACGAGTCAGGTTCAACACTTCGCTTTATTATCCCTATTGCTTTGGCAATAGGCGGAAAAGTAGCATTTACTGGTCGTGGTAGATTGCTAAAAAGACCTTTAGATGATTACTACAGAATTTTCGATTCTAAGGGTATATCTTATAAAAAAGAAGAAGAAAAGATATCATTTGAAGGTAAACTTGCAGGAGGAACCTACGAACTTTCAGGAAATGTAAGTTCGCAATACATAACAGGATTTCTATTTGCATTACCACTACTTAAAGAAGACAGCGAAATTATAATAACAACACCGCTTGAATCGATTGGTTATGTAAAGATGACATTAGAGATGTTATCTAGATTCGGCATTGAGATTTCTGCGAGTGATGACCTAAGACATTTTCGTATTAGAGGAAATCAAAAGTTTAAACCATGTGATTATTCAGTTGAGGGAGATTATTCACAGGCAGCGTTCTATTATGTCGCAAACGAAATTGGAAACGACATTAAAGTTGAGGGACTTTTGAATGATTCAACACAAGGTGACAGAGCGATACTCGATGTAATTGAAATCATGAAAAATGAAAAAGAAGAGCGTACTATAGATGTAAGTCAGATACCTGATTTAGTTCCTATCATGACAGTACTTGCTGCACGGACTGACGGAATTACTCATATTGTAGGGGCTGCAAGACTAAGAATAAAAGAAAGTGACAGATTATCTGCAATAACAGAGGAACTTACAAAAATAGGTGCTAAAATAACGCAACAGCACGATTCAATTACAGTTTATGGCAAAACAAAATTTATTGGCGGAATAACAGATAGTCATAATGATCACAGAATTGCCATGTCTTTAGCAATTGCTGCAACAGTAGCAAGTGGAGATATAACAATTTGCGGTGCGGACAGTGTAAAAAAGTCGTATGGTGACTTTTGGGAAAAGTACAGCGAGTTAGGAGGGAATATAAAGTATGTCAAATAGTTATGGTAAACTGTTTAAGATTAGTTTATCCGGCGAATCACATTCAGAAGCTATTGCTATAATTTTAGACGGTGTACCGTCAGGTGTTGAACTTGATATGGAAAAGATATCATTTGAAATGTCTAGACGAGCACCGGGAAACAATGTATTTTCAACACCCAGAAAAGAAGCCGATATTCCCAAAATTTTAAGTGGTGTATTTAATGGTAAAACTACGGGAACCCCTATTTGCGCAGTCATTCCTAACACAAATACACAATCAAAAGATTACGATTCCGATATTTTAAGACCTTCTCATGCCGATTACAGCGGCAAACTGAGATACAATGGATATAATGATTATCGCGGAAGTCGGAGGCCAAGCGGTCTTAGG
>JAZSQN010000055.1:0-5856 GCA_045537995.1 Congzhengia sp.
CATTGCAAGTGTGTCAGAGAGTTTGCTCGCCGCAATGAAATTACCAATTACTTTGAAGTTGGTGAGATGGGGATTGAACATGCGCTGCTTCCGGAAAAGGGACTTACAGTTGCAGGTGATGTAATTATCGGTGCAGATTCACATACATGTACTTATGGTGCGTTAGGTGCTTTCTCAACAGGTGTGGGAAGCACGGATATGGCAGCAGGTATGGCAACGGGAACTGCATGGTTTAAAGTGCCGTCTGCTATTAAATTTAACCTTACAGGAAAGCTTCCTGGAAATTGTAGCGGTAAAGATGTGATTCTTTACATTATTGGTAAAATCGGTGTAGATGGAGCGCTTTATCGCAGTATGGAATTTACAGGAGAAGGTGTTAAAACACTTTCTATGGATGACCGCCTTTGCATCTGCAATATGGCGATTGAAGCAGGTGCTAAAAACGGTATTTTCCCTGTTGACAGAGTAACAATGGATTATTTAGAAGGCAGATGTGAAAGGCCACCCGTTGTATATCAGGCAGATGAAGATGCAGAATATGACGAAGTGATTGAAGTAAATCTTTCTGAATTAGTACCCATTGTAAGTTGTCCGCACCTTCCTGAAAATACAAAGCCTGCCAAAGAGCTTTCTAAAATCAAAATTGATCAGGTTGTAATCGGCAGTTGTACAAATGGTCGTATGGACGATATGGAAGCAGCATATAAGGTACTTAATGGTAAAAAGGTTGCAGACGGCATAAGATGTATTATTATTCCTGCAACAATGCAGATTTACCGTGAATGTGTAGAAAAAGGTTATGTAACAGCATTTATAGATAGCGGTGCAGTAGTTTCCACTCCAACCTGTGGTCCCTGTCTTGGCGGATATATGGGAATTTTAGCTGCAGGGGAAAAATGTATTGCAACAACCAACCGAAACTTTGTAGGCAGAATGGGACATGTGGAAAGTGAAGTTTATCTTGCAAGTCCTTTAACGGCTGCGACAAGTGCATTAACAGGCTATATTACAGCGCCAAAGGAGGAAATGTGATATGAATACAAAAGGAAAAGTTTTCAAATATCACGATAATGTAGATACAGATGTTATAATTCCTGCAAGATACTTAAATACAGCAGATGCTGCTGAGCTTGCTAAACACTGTATGGAAGATATCGACACAACATTTGTAGAAAAAGTATCAAAAGGCGATTGTATAGTGGCAGGCTGGAACTTTGGTTGCGGTTCTTCAAGAGAACACGCACCGCTTGTAATTAAGACTTGTGGAACAGGTTGCGTTATTGCTAAAAGCTTTGCACGAATTTTTTACCGCAACGCAATTAACATTGGATTACCTATTCTTGAATGTGAACAGGCGGCAGAAGAGTTGAGTGCAAATGATGAGGTTTCTGTTGATTTTGATACAGGCGTAATAACAAACCACACAACAGGTAAAACATACAAGGCACAGCCTTTCCCTGAATTTATTCAGAATATAATTAAATGCGGAGGATTGTTAAAATCTCTGAAAGAAGGCGAAAACAATGAATAAGAATATCGCAGTAATCAGGGGTGACGGAATCGGTCCCGAAATCGTAAATCAGGCAATTTTGGTGCTTGACAAAGTGGCAGAGCTTTATGGGCATACCTTTACATATACAGATGTAGATATGGGCGGTTGCGCTATTGATAAATATGGTGAGCCATTGCCCGAATCAGAACTTAAAAAATGTTTAGAGTCAGATAGCGTACTACTCGGCGCTGTTGGCGGAGACAAGTGGAATGATGTTCCGGGAGATAAGAGACCTGAAAAGGGACTCTTAAAACTCCGTGCAGGAATGGGTGTTTATTCCAATAACAGACCTGCAAAAATCTGGCCACAATTAGCAGATGCATCCCCACTTAAAAAGTCCATTGTGGATGCAGGTATTGATTTTATAATCGTTCGTGAGCTTATTGGCGGAATTTACTTTGGTGAACACAAAACTGAAGGCGATGTTGCAACAGATGTTTTAAAATACTCTGAAGCAGAAATTGAAAGAATTGGCAGAATCGGTTTTGAAACTGCGCAAAAGAGAAATAAAAAGCTTTGCTCAGTTGGAAAAAGTAATGTTTTAGATTCATCAAGACTATGGAAAAAGGTTATGCACCGTTTGGCTTCAGAATATCCCGATGTAGAGCTTTCGGATATGCTTGTAGATAACTGTGCAATGCAGATTGTAAAAAATCCTTCTCAGTTTGATGTAATCGTAACCGAGAATATGTTTGGTGATATTTTATCGGATGAAGCATCAATGGTTACAGGCTCAATCGGTATGATTCCATCATCAAGTTTAGGTAGTTCTTCCTGCGGTCTGTATGAACCTATTCACGGCAGCGCTCCCGATATTGCGGGTAAAGATATTGCAAACCCTATTGGCACAATTTTATCTGCTGCTATGATGCTTAAGTTTAGCTTTGATATGCCTAATGAGGCGGATGCTATTGAAAATGCCGTATCTAAATACCTTGATAAAGGCTATCGCACTGCCGACATTATGAGCGAAGGCGGAAAACTCGTCGGATGCAAAAGGTGCGGTGAAGTGATTTGCGAAAATTTAAGAAAGTGCTGATGTGTATGACAGTCTCTACAAATACCAAAATGAAATAAATCAGTCGATGTTATATACATTAACAAAAAACCTAAAAGAAGTTGATGCTTTTTACCGCCGTTGAAATGATTAATATTCTTGGTGAAAAAGAAGTATTGGATATAATAAACAAAATCAAAGAAAATCCACAGATGTATAAGGTAGGATAACAAAGAAAATGGAGTAGTTCCTCGATTTTGGAACTACTCCATAAAAAATTCATTTATGTGGCTGCAAAAAACTACAGCCTGTTTTTTATTTAAGTTCTGAAAGACATGCAGGACAAATATTTTTTCCTTTAAAAGATATAACATCTTTTGAGCTTCCGCAGAAAACGCAAGTAGGTTCATATTTTTTCAAGATTATTCTGTCATCGTCAACATAAATTTCTAAAGAATCCTTTTCTGCGATATCCAATGTTCTTCTAAGTTCTATAGGAAGGACAATTCTTCCGAGTTCATCTACTTTTCTGACAATTCCTGTTGATTTCATAAATATAACCGCCTCTCATTAGTTTTCTTTCATTTTCAATGATATTATAGCACGATGTCAAATTTTAGTCAACGATTAGGTGTTGAATTTTTTGTAAACAATTGTCACATTTTAATTGTTATTTATATAAGTGGGTTTATAATCAATTTTTATTACTGTACAGTATTTTGGATTTTCCTCTTTGATTCTGTTAGAAATTGTAATAAGAATGTCTTTTCTTTGCGAATCGGATAATTCATAGGGCACTTCCAAATCAAAAATAAGATTTATTCTGTTTTCGCCATCTGTCATTCTAAAATCGTGCATTCCGAGTTTTGGATTTATTTCTGCAAGGATATTTTTTATAAGTTCTCTGTGCAAATTTATTCTTTCGTCATTGATTACAATAGGGTCCGTATGAATAACGGTTTCAATACCTGTTTCGTTCATAACTTTAACTTCAAGAGAATCAATAATTTCATGAAGGATTATGGCAGATTTTTCACAGGAAACCTCAGCGTGTACAGATGCTAATGTTCTTCCCGGACCATAATCATGGATTATCAGGTCATGAATGCCCAGAATTTCTTTGTCAGACAATATAATTTCTGCGATTTTCTTTGCAACTTCCGGGTCGGGAGATGTGCCGAGTAATGTGCCTATTGTTTCCCAAGCGAGTTTTACTCCTGAAACGCAAATCAAAATTGCGACAATTAAACCTGCTATACCATCAATTACAGGAGGTAAAAATTTACATAAAAAAACCGATAAAATTACAGTCGATGTAGCAATTGCATCGTTTAAACTATCCGATGCTGTTGCAAGCAGAACATCGGAATTTATTTTTTTACCTAAATACTTTACTGAAAAATACATCCACAGTTTAATAAATATGGAAACAGCCAGAATTATCATAAGGATAATATTAAATTCGGGACGATGAGGTGAAAGTATTTTTGAAAATGCGGTTTTTATTAATTCAAATCCCATTGTTATTATAATAAAAGAAACTATTAAAGAACTTATATATTCAATTCTGCCATGTCCAAAAGGATGTTCTGCATCAGGCTTTTGATTGCTGAGACGAGCGCCTATCATTGTAATAGCAGATGAGCCTATATCCGAAAGATTGTTAAAAGCGTCTGAAATTATGGCTATAGAGTTGATTGCGCCACCGATAATTATTTTTATTATAAATAGAATAATATTGCATATTATGCCTAAAATACCACCGAAAACTCCGTATGATGCACGGACAGATAGGTTGGTGACATTTTCGCTGTCTGGGATAAAGACCTTTGTTAAAAATCTGATTAACACAAAAACACCTCTTTACTAAGAATACATACATTATAACGCAAAAACTGTTTATTTGCAATAAAATTAACACCCTTTTCCATAATTCGACATATAATGTTTTGAGGCAACTCAAAAAATATATGGAGGTAAGATTTATGTGTGGAATTTGTAATGTTGTTAATTGCGTAAAAAAAGCACTGTGTGGTTGCAACAGAAGAAGTTCTTGCTCTAGCACCTATAGCTATAATGGTTGTGACAGCTGTAATTATAATTATAACAACGGTTGCAACAACTCAAGGTATTCAGAACCAAGAACCCGCGTAACATGTGCAAATCAGCGCTTAGGTAATTATGAACCGTGTTGTGATGATGAAAGCAATTCACATTGTCACTGTCATAACCATTGTCATGATGACGATTACTGCTAATTAGACAAAAATAAAAATGCCGTAATACGAAAAGTATTACGGCATTTTTTATAAAGTATAATATTAAAATACAGGATATTTATGAGAAAATTTTTTTATTTTCTTTTTAAAGAATCAAATCTATATCCTTCGTTTTTAAAATATTCGATTATAGCAGGCAGAGCGTCTGCAGTTGATTGTTTTGCCCCTGCATCATGCATAAGAAGCACTAAAGAGTCCCTGCCGGAATCATTAGCTGTACGCTTAGCTCTTGCAATAAGGTCGGAAGAAACAGGATTTACTACCTCTGAGTCGCCCGTCATACAGTTCCAGTTTACATAGGCAATATTGTTTTGAATAAGGTATTCTTTAAATTCGGCTCTCTCATCGCGGAAAGCACCTCCGGGAAATCTGAAAATTCCTGAGTGCTTGTCCGTACCTAAAATATCTGAAATGGTATTATAGGTAAGATTAATTTCTTCCATAAATGCTTCTGGTGAACTGTACACATTATCGTAATTATGAGAATAGGTGTGATTTCCGATTGTATGTCCTTCCTTTGACATTCTTGTTATCAAATCAGGATTTTTTCCTGCTTGCTGACCGATTACAAAGAAAGTTGCTTTTACATTGTATTTTTTTAAAGTGTCAAGTATTTGAGGAGTTACCTTTTGTGAAGGACCGTCATCAAAAGTGAGGTATATCACTTTATCCCCCTCTTTTGGAGGATAAATAGTAAAATAATCACTTGTGGGAGTTCCGTCAGGAGCAGTGCAAGGTTTTATTTCATATTCGGGAAGATTAACTAAAATTTCCTGATACTTTTCACCTCTTATTTTTCTGTTGTATTTTGTACAGGAGTGCAAAGAAATTGCCAAAATGATGATAAAAATAACGGCAATAAAAACATAAAATGTATTCTTATTTGGCTTAAAATTGTAGTTTTTATCTTTAATTTTTATACGCACAAAATCACCCCTAACAAAATTATCTTAAAGTTTAAAATAATTATACTACAAATTTATTAATTATTAAAGTTTTTTTTGAATAAAATATAAAAAAAGTTTTTG
>JAZSQN010000109.1:0-7351 GCA_045537995.1 Congzhengia sp.
TCGACGCTTTCACGATATAGCGGAACTATGATTATATCTGCAGGTATAGAAGGTTGTAATAAGCAAAAAGTAGTAGAAGAAGTTATAAAACAGGTAGATTTATTAAAACGCGGTGAATTTTCAGAAACTGAATTTAATGCAACTGTTAAAAATATCACGAGCTCTATAAAGGTGCTGGGGGATAGTATTGGATATCTTTGTGATTATTATTTAAGCAATGCTATTACAGGTACAATAATAAGCCCTGAAGAATTCATTTCAAAAATTGAAAATGTAAAAAAAGAAGATGTTGTTCATATAGCAAAAAACTTGGACCTTCAAATGATATATTTCCTTACAGGAAAAGAAAGTGAGGAAAAATAATGGAATTTACAAAAAAATGTTATGATAAATTTAAAGAAACAATATATTTTGGCACCCACAAAAGCGGTCTTAAGGTATATGTTATGCCAAAAGAGGGATTTAGTAAATGTTATGCGGTAATTGGCACGCATTTTGGCTCTATAGACAACGAATTTGTAGCTTGCGGAGAAAGTGACGCAACTGTTCTTCCTGACGGTGTAGCACACTTTTTGGAGCATAAAATGTTTGAACAACCCGATGGACTAAATGTGTTTGGCGAATTCGCAAAGTACGGCGCAAATGCAAACGCATATACAAGCTTTAATGTTACTGCATATTTATTTGAATGTACAGAAAATCCTGTTAAAAATCTCGAAGTTCTTTTAGATTATGTAACTAAACCGTATTTTACCGATGAAAATGTCGAAAAAGAGCAGGGAATAATAGGTCAAGAAATTAAAATGTATGACGATGATCCCGATTGGAGATGTGCTATAAATTTTCTGTCTGCGATGTACGAAAATCATCCTGTAAAGAATGATATAGCAGGTTCTGTTGATTCCATAGCGAAAATCAATAAAGAAACTCTATATAAATGCTATAAAACCTTTTACAATATGTCAAATATGATTCTGTTTGTTGTTGGAGACATTGATGTAAAAGATGTCGGTGAATGTGTAGAAAATACTATATTAGACTATGATTTAAATTTCTGCCAACCTAAAAGAAACTATGGAATTGAAGAAAAGAGTGTTAAACAGTCAATAATATCAGAAAAGCTTGATGTATCTGTTCCGTCATTTATGTTTGGATTTAAAGATGTTGATACAGGATATGACGGAAAAAAACTTTTAAAGAAATCGATTGAATATTCAGTTATATTAGAACTTGCGTTTGGAAAAACAAGCGATATTTATAAAGAACTTGTAAAAAACGCTCTTATAATGGGTTTTTTAGATTACGATGCAGAATGTGAAAAAACATATTGCCATGTTACTGTTTCAGGTGAAAGTAAAAATCCTGAGAAAGTAAGAGAAGTAATTTTAAAAGGACTTTCTGAACTGAAAAAAAAGGGTATAACAGAAGAAAGTTTTGAAAGAGTCAAAAAAGCATTTTTAGGAAGATTTATAAAGCAATTTGACCATATCACATCTGTTGCGCACGGATTTTTGACAAATGCTTTTAATAATATCGGCCTTTTTGATTATGTTGATGTTATAGAAGAAATAACAATTTCGGATATCAACAACAGATTAAGAGAAAATTTTAATGAAAATATGTCTGTGCTTTCTGTAATATATCCTAAACAATAAAAAATGTGGTGGTATAATGATAAACACAATATCCTTTCCAGGACTTGGTATTGGTCCGTTTAGAATAAGCGAAACTATTGATTTTTTAAATATTTCTATTCATTTATATGGTTTAATAATAGGTGTTGGAATAATTCTTGCATACAGTTTTTGCTTGAAGATATGTAACAAGCACGGACTTACAAAGGATAATATTACTGACATATTACTTTACGGACTTCCTTCCTCAATTATTTGTGCAAGAGTGTACTATGTAATTTTTGAATGGCAAAATTATAAAGACAATATAATTGATATATTTAAAATATGGGAAGGTGGAATTGCAATATACGGCGCCATTATAGGTGGTGCTGTATCTACATATTTTTACTGTAGGGCAAAGAAAATTGATCCACTAAAAGCCTTTGATGTAGGAGCGTACGGGCTTTTGATTGGTCAAATTTGCGGAAGATGGGGAAATTTCGTGAATGCAGAAGCATTCGGTGCACCAACAACACTGCCATGGCGTATGCAAATAGCGGAAATAAGTACCCAGATTTCTTTTCACCCCACTTTTTTATACGAATCATTATGGAATTTACTAATTTTTATAATTCTTGTTTCATGGCGTTATAAGCGTAGTTTTGACGGTGAAATATTTTTTAGATATATAGCACTTTATGGTTTAGGACGCTTTTTTATTGAAGGAATTCGTTTAGATAGTCTTTATCTTGGACCATTTAGAATTTCGCAGATAGTTGCTTTTTTATGTGTTATCGCAGGAATTGTTGGAATAGTAGCAAGAAGAAAAAAAACAAAAAGGCAGTAGAGAAGTCTACTGCCTTTTTAATAGTCTAATTTTACAAATGCATTATCTAAAAATACTTTTTCAAAAATGCTTGTAAAACGCTCAACATTTACAGGGCCGTCATATTGTGCAACTCCATGTAAACTCGCCAATTCATCAGTGTATTCTTTTAATGGATATACCTTAAAGCCTCTAGAATTGACATTGTAATGTGTTACCATAGGAGTAACAGATGCTTCTTTAATATAAGGTTTATCAGAACCGTTTCGGCATATAGTAACACCAGCTAAAATACCTAAAAGATTATTAGCCTCTTTTTGACGGGAGACATAATTGCCTAATGAGTAGAAAACGAGTGTTTCATTTCCGTTATCGCTTTTGATCCATTCAACCGGCTCTATAACATGAGGGTGAGATCCCATGATTAAATCAGCACCGTTTTCGCACATTAAATCAGCAAGTTTCTTTTGGAGATTGTTTTCTGAAAAAGAATATTCTGTTCCCCAATGCATAAAAACAATTGTAAAATCCGCATTTGCTTCAGCAATTGTTAAATCTTTGATTATTTTTTCTTCGTTGACTGTATTTACAAGATATTCTTTGCCGTATGGAAGAGGAATGCCATTTGTGCTGTCTGTATAATTCAACAGAGCAAATTTAATTCCGTTTTTTACTATAAACTTTATTTCATCTTGTTTTTCTTTTGATTCATTAATTCCCAAAACAGATATATCGGGGTATTTTTTCCAGTAGTTTAAAGTATTTTCAATTCCTTTATATCCTTTGTCAAGAGCGTGATTTGTAGCATGAAGTACCACATCAAAACCTGCATTTTTAATAGCATCTCCGACTTCTTGCGGGGAATTAAATAAGGGATATCCTGAAAATCCCAGTGTATTACCTCCCAAAACTGTTTCTTGTACAATAACAGAAATATCTGCATTTTTAAAATACGGTAGCATTTCTTCGTATAAACTGTCAAAATTATAACTTCCGTCTTCAGTTTCTGCATTTTTTATAAGCGGAAGGTGGAGTAGGTTATCACCAACCATAACTAAAGAAACTTCATCATGTTGAAAAATATCTTGAGAGTTAAAAGTTTGTGCAGATTCGTATTTTGCAGTTTTGAGGAATAGTGTTGTTAAAAATCCTAACGAAATTACAATAATGATAACAGTTAAAGAAATAAGTGATTTTTTAATAAAATTTATCTTTTTTTGTTTTTTTATAAGTGAATATTTTTGCAAAAAAAATTACCTCATTTCAGAAATAATAACTCTGTCACATCCTGCTAAGTCTTTGATTATTTTTATAGATTTAAATTGATTTGTATCCTTAATAATTTTTTCTACAGCTTCTCCCTGATCAAAACCTATTTCAAAAGCAAGTATACCACCGCTTAAAAGTCGTTTTTTTGAAAAATCAATTATCTTTTTATAAAAAATCAGTCCATCTTTTCCACCGTCTAAAGCGTACATTGGCTCATAGCATCTTACATCCGGAGAGAGGGTAGAGAGGACATCGCTTTTTATATATGGCGGATTTGATACAATGCAGTCAAAGTTTTCATTTAAATCAAAATTGTCCAAAACATCTGCCTTTAAAAAATTTATTCTTTCTTTTACTGAATTTGTGATAGCGTTGTTTTTTGCAGTCTCAATACAAATATCATACTTATCAACTGCAATTATTTGTGATTCTTTCAAATAGTATGCCAAACTTACTGCAATTGCGCCGCTGCCTGTACATAAATCCAATATTTTAACAGAATTTTCTTTGTAAATATCTATAATGCTTTCGACGAGTATCTCTGTTTCAGGGCGTGGGATTAGTATGCCGTCTTCGACATGAAAATTTAACGACATAAACTCACGGGTATTTGTAATGTAACTTACAGGTTCATTTTTTTCTCTTCTTTTAACAAGTTTTATAAAATTTGTGTAAGTAACATCGCTTAATTCTTTATCTTTGTTTACTGCAATAAACAAGCGGTCACAATTTAAGATGTGGCACAAAAGTATTTCAGAGTCAAGTCTTGGAGTCTTAATTGATTTATTTAAAGATAAAGTATTTACTGCCTGCTGTAGTGCGGTTAATATAGTAATTTTACCATTTGTCATCGTTTTTATCACCAGTTAGAACAGCTTTTAAAGCCTCTATTGCAACTTCAATCTGTGAGTCGTCCGGTTCGTTTGTAGTAAGTTTTTGTAGCCACATACCCGGCGCACTGATTATTCTAACAATAAAGCCTGTGTGTCTGCCTGCAAATTTAATTAACTCATACGAAATTCCTGCAACCACAGGAAGTAACAGCAATCTTATAAGTATTCTTAACACACGATTTTCCCAAGAAATAAAAGAAAACAAAATTATACTTATAATCATAACAAGTATTAAAAAACTGGTTCCGCATCTTGGATGAAGTCTTTTTTGGGATTTAACATTTTCAACAGTTAACTCTTTTCCTGATTCATAACAGAAAATAGTTTTGTGTTCGGCTCCGTGATATTGAAAAACTCTTTTTATGTCTTCCATTTTAGAAACCAATAAAATATAGATTAAAAATATTAAAATTCTTGTTATTCCTTCTAACAATGTTGCTAAAAAATCGCTGTTCATACCTGCATAATCGCGTAAAAACCCCACAATTATAGTAGGTAAAATCATAAACACAACAACACTAAAAAATAAGGCAACGATCACCGATGCATAAATTGCAAGTGTGAGGCTTTTTTTCTCTTTATTTTCGAGTTTTTTCAATTCCTCTTCTGACATTGTTTCTTTTTTCTTTTTATCTTCTTCCTCTTCAATGTCAAAAAATTCTGCCGAAAACATAAGCGCTTTCGTTCCGTCAATCAATGATTCTATAAAAGAAAAGACGCCTCTTAAAAAAGGAATTTTATTTATTTTATATTTATGAACAAAAGAGTTTATCGGTTTTTTTTCTACTATTATTTCACCATCAGGTTTTCTTACAGCAATAGCAGATTCTTTAGGTCCGCGCATCATTACGCCTTCTATGACTGCTTGTCCGCCTATGCTTGTAATATGGCAAGATGACTTATTTTCTTTACTCATTTTTAATCCTGCTTTCATAATAAATTAACAAAATAATTTTATCATAATAATCTACAAAATACAATGAAAATTTTATTAACTTTTTAAATAAAAGAAAAGTAACGGTTAATAATAACTTTGAAGGATGGAGGATAAAATATGATTAATACATTTATGTCAATTGTTCAGATATGGCTTCTTTGTATTATGGGTATTTACTTTTATACAATGATAAAATCACAAAAAAATGCTCGCACTTCTATAAATAAAGAATCCCAAGACGAACTTGAAAAATTAAAAAAATTACAAAAGATTTCGTTAACAGAACCCTTGTCTGAAAAAACAAGACCATCAGAACTTAATGAAATCATCGGACAAAAAGACGGGGTAAAAGCTTTAAAAGCAGCACTATGCGGAAAAAATCCTCAACATGTTATTATTTACGGACCACCCGGTGTTGGAAAAACAGCAGCAGCAAGAACAGTATTGTACGAAGCGATTAAGAATAAAAATTCACCCTTTAATATAGATTCAAAGTTTATAGAAATGGATGCTACTACCTTAAGGTTTGACGATAGAGGTATAGCTGACCCTTTAATGGGTTCTGTGCATGATCCTATATATCAAGGTGCAGGTTCTTTTGGTCCTGCAGGTATTCCGCAACCCAAAGCAGGTGCTGTAACAAAAGCACACGGCGGAATACTTTTTATTGATGAAATTGGCGAATTACATCCAATTCAGATGAATAAACTTTTAAAAGTACTAGAAGATAGAAAAGTCTATTTTGAATCTGCATACTATTCAAAATCGAACAGAGATATTCCCAGATATATACACGAAATTTTTCAAAAAGGAATGCCTGCGGATTTTCGTTTAGTTGCTGCCACAACAAGCCTTCCTGAAGATATACCGCCTGCTTTGCGCTCAAGATGTACAGAAATATTTTTTAAACCACTCACAAAAAAAGAAATTGTAAAGATAGGGGAAAATGCAGCAATAAAGGGTGGTTTTAGGATTTCTGATGAGGCTCTGTCACTTATTTCAAACTATTGCGATAATGGCAGAGAAGCTGTAAATATTGTACAAACTGCAGGATCGTATGCTTTATTAGAGAAGAGAAACGAAATATCGACAGAAGATATAGAATGGGTTGCAGAAACATCCCATTATAATTCGTTAGGTGATTTTAAAGTATTGGATGAAGAATTAATAGGCAAAGTTAATGGACTAGCTGTATATGGAGCGGGTAAGGGAACAGTGATGACAATTGAAGCAAAGGCGTACGAATGTGAAAAAGGAGAAGGCACAATTAAAGTTACAGGTGTTGTTGAAAGTGAAACTTTAGAAAAAAGAGGTCAAAAACTAAAAAGGGAAAGCACCGTTAAGGCATCTGTTGAAAATGCACTAACACTGCTTTCAGAAAAATTCAATACAAATCCAAAAAATTATAATATACATCTAAATTTTCCTGGTGGAATGCCTGTAGACGGTCCCTCTGCAGGAGTGGCAATTTTTATTGTTCTATATTCGGCAATTCACAATATTCCTGTAAGGAACGACTGTGCCTTTACAGGAGAAATTTCAATTTTTGGCAATATATTACCAGTAGGTGGTGTAAAAGAAAAAGTTGAGGCGGCAAAAAGTGCCAATGCAACAAAAGTTTTTATCCCAAAAGAAAACGATAAATGTTATCTTCATACATCAGGGATTTCGGTAATTCCTGTATCTAATATAACAGATGTTATCGCCGAAGTATTTAAAAGTGAAATTGATTTTTTTGAAAATCCGGTATATTCAAATTCAGCAGAAGGAGTATTAACTGCTGAAGGAGGAATTTAAAAAAGAGAGCTTT
>JAZSQN010000127.1:0-4370 GCA_045537995.1 Congzhengia sp.
TGCCAGGAGAACCATATATTACACATCCGCTGGAAGTGGCGTATATTTTAGCTGATCTAGAACTTGACTGTGATACATTAGTAGGTGCACTGTTACACGATGTTGTTGAAGACACAGAGTATACTTTAGCTGATATTAAAAAAGAATTTGGTGAAAATGTAGGAATAATTGTAGACGGCGTTACAAAGCTTGGCAAGATTCAGTATACAACTGCAGAGGAACAGCAGATAGAAAATATAAGAAAAATGCTTCTTGCTATGGCAAAAGATGTGCGCGTGATATTGATAAAGCTTGCCGATCGTCTTCATAATATGCGTACAATAACTGTAAAATCTGAATCAAAGCAGCGTGAAAAAGCGCGAGAAACTTTAGAAGTTTATGCCGCGTTAGCTCACAGACTTGGTATGTCAAAAATCAAGTGGGAATTGGAAGACTTATCACTTAGATATATTGACCCAGTTGCTTACAAAGAAATTACCGAGTCTATTAATTTAAAAAAACAAGAGCGTGAACAATTTATTAATGACATCATTGATACTTTGCGCACTAAAACTAAGGAGATTGATATAGATGCGCAAATAACCGGAAGAGCAAAGCATTTTTATAGCATATATAGAAAAATGTTTACCCAAAATAAGTCTATTGATGAACTATATGACCTTTTTGCAGTTCGTGTAATTGTTGATACAATTGGTGAATGTTATGCAGTTTTAGGTATGGTGCATGAGCTCTATCATCCTATTCCTGGCAGATTTAAAGATTATATTGCTATGCCAAAACCAAATATGTATCAATCATTGCATACAACTGTTATAGGACCAAACGGAACGCCGTTTGAAATACAGATAAGAACTTGGGAAATGCATCGTGTGGCTGAATATGGTATTGCTGCACATTGGAAGTACAAAGAAGGCGTTGAAAAAAAGACTGAAACCGATTCGAAGCTTGAGTGGATACGCCAATTACTTGAAATTCAAAATTCAGTTGTTGATACTGACGATTTTATGCGAACACTTAAAATAGACCTTTTTGCTGATGAAGTATTTGTATTTACTCCAAAAGGTGATATTGTTAATCTACCTGCCGGTTCTACACCGATAGACTTTGCGTTTTCTATTCACAGTGCAGTAGGGTGCAGAATGTACGGAGTAAAAGTAAACGGAAAAATAGCAACTCTTGATTATATTTTACAAAACGGTGATATTGTAGAGGTTATAACATCATCTGCGGTAAAAGGTCCGAGTCGAGATTGGTTAAAACTCTGTAAAACTTCTCAGGCTCGCTCGAAAATCAATCAATGGCTGAAAAAAGAGAGAAGAGAAGAAAATATTCAACACGGAAAAGACCTTATTGACAAGGAACTAAAGCGTGTTAACCTTACACATAATCAGCTCTTCCGCAGCGAATGGATAGATATGCTTTGTAAGAAGTATACTTTTTCTTCCTTAGACGATATTTATGCAGCGGTTGGCTATGGTGGACTTACTGTAAATAAAGTTATCGGAAAATTAAGGGAAGAATATAGAAAAGAAGTTAAAACCGAGAATCCGGATATAGATATTGCTGCTATAGAAGCGCCTTCAAAACGGAAAAAGACCTCTGGAAACGGGGTTGTGGTAGAAGGTATCGAAGATTGTCTTGTGCGGTTTTCTCGTTGCTGCAGCCCTGTACCTGGCGATAATGTAATTGGCTATATTACGCGAGGAAGAGGAGTAAGCATACATAGAAAAGACTGTCCTAATATAATTTCGAGTGAGAAAAACGGAGATAAAATCCGCTTGATAAAGGTTTATTGGGAAAAAGATTTAGCTGAAAAATCTTCATATCTTACAGAAATTCAAATTATGGCAAATGACAGAAAAGGACTACTTGCAGAAATTGCAGGAACTGTTTCTGAACTCAAGATTTTAATTACGGCTATTAATTCAAAAACAACAAAAGACAATATTGTTATTGTTAATTTGACTATTGAAATAAACTCTAAAAATCTACTTGAAACAGTTGCTAAAAAACTCGGAAATATAAAAGGTGTATTTGAGGTAAAACGCAGATCAGAATAATAAGAGGTATATTATGATAAATATTAAACTTCCTGTTGGACTAATGGGTGTTAATTGTTATATTTTAGGATATAAAAAAGAGGCAATAGTTGTTGATCCGGGTGGCAATAAAAAAAAGATAGTTGACACTTTAAAAGAAAATGATATAAAAGTAAAATATATTCTTCTTACACACTGTCATTTTGATCATATTTTAGAGGCTATAAGCCTTAAAAAAGAAACCGGTGCTAAAATTGTAGCGGGTTATAAAGAAAAAGAAAATCTTTTGCGAAGCGATATAAATTATACAAATAGATATTCAAAAACACCAATAGAGATTGAGGCTGATATTTATCTGTCTTCAAATGACATTTTAAAAAGCGGACACTTCGAGTTTAAAGTTATTGAAACTCCGGGACACACATCAGGTAGTATGTGCTTATATTGTGAAAGCGAGAAAATTCTTATTTCAGGAGATACTCTCTTTCTTGAAAGTGTAGGACGATGTGATTTAGCAACAGGGAATGAAGAAGATATTATAAAAAGCATAAAAACGAAACTCTTTATTCTGCCCGAAGATGTTGTTGTTATGCCGGGACACGGTGAAATAACAACAATTGGACACGAAAAGAGAAATAATCCATATATTTATTAGGCGGTAAGTTAAGTGAATAGAGAAAAGACAATTCCATGGGGAACTTTGGTAGGAATAAGACCTGTAAAAAGAGTTGTGAATATGCTTTTATCCGGTCTTAGCGAAAAAGAAGTAGGTCAAATTTTAAAAGAAAAGTACGAAGTGAGTGACAAAAAAATAGATTTGTCATTATCAATTGCAAAAACAGAATTGGCTATTATAAACACTATGCCAAAAAACGGTGTTTCTTTGTATATTGATATTCCTTTTTGTTCGTCAAAATGCGTATATTGTTCATTTGCCTCAATGCCTGTCTCTGAAATGAAGGATTTTATTGAACCATATTTGTACGCCTTGTATGATGAGTTAGACCTTATAAATAAAATAGTAAATGATTTAAATCTTTCGATTTTGAGTGTTTATATTGGAGGCGGTACTCCGACTTCGATTTTATCAATTGAACTTGATAATCTTCTTCGTAAAATTAATACAACATTTAACCTGTCAAATTGTATGGAATTTACTGTTGAAGCAGGACGCCCTGATACAATAACCGAATCAAAGCTTGAGGTTATGAAAAAGAATGGGGTAAACAGAATAAGTATAAATCCTCAGACTATGAACGAAAAAACACTTCCTGTTATCGGTAGAAAACATTCTGTAGAGCAAATATATACGGCGTATAATTTAGCAAGAGACATCGGGTTCGAGTGTATCAATATGGATGTAATTGCAGGTTTACCGCAGGAAAACCTTTCGGAATTTATGAATACGATTGACAAAGTCATCGATCTTAACCCCGAAAATATAACGGTACATACTATGAGTATAAAACGCGCCGCCAGACTTAATCAAAACGGAGATTTTTCTTCACTTGCTACAAGTAATGTTGTTGATAATATGGTTGACTATGCTCATTTGAAACTAAAAGAAAATAACTACAAACCCTATTATTTGTACAGACAAAAAAATATTTTGGCAGATTTGGAAAACACAGGCTTTTACAAAGGAAAAACAGAAGGCATATATAATATTTGTATGATGGAAGAGGTTAGAACCGTAATATCTGCAGGGGTAGGTGCTGTTACAAAGCTTGTAAAAGGTGACAGAATTGAACGAATTTTTAATGTAAAAGATGTAAGAGAATATATTAAAAGAGCAGAAGAAATGCGTCTAAGAAAGCAATTTATATACGATTTTTATAATAATACGGAGGTATAAAATATGAAATGTCCTTTTTGTGAATTTGAAGAAAGCAAAGTAATTGACTCACGACCAACAGACGAAGGTGAAGCAATACGCAGAAGACGCGAATGTTTAAATTGTTCAAAGCGTTTTACCACCTATGAAAAAATTGAAACAATTCCGTTAATGGTAATTAAAAAAGACGGTTCTCGACAGATGTTTGACCGAGAAAAACTTTTAAACGGCATTATAAGAGCTTGTGAGAAAAGACCTGTTGCAACATCAGATATGGAGCGCATTGTAAACGAGATAGAATCTGCTACACAAAATCTTTTAGAGCGTGAAATTTCTTCTCAAAAAATTGGCGAAATGGTAATGGAAAGACTTCCTGAAATTGATGAAGTTGCGTATGTGCGTTTTGCATCTGTTTATAGACAATTCAAAGATATTAATACTTTTGTCGAGGAAGTAAACAAGTTACTAAAGAGGTAATTATGGTAAAAATAGGAAAC
>JAZSQN010000097.1:0-3618 GCA_045537995.1 Congzhengia sp.
GATGTTAAAAGCGATGACTGGAACCATCCTCTATACTGGTCATTACCCTCTAAATAAAGGTCAGCAGGGAATCTTAAGCCTTCTTTAACAAGTCGGATCGTAGCCATGTCGTTCTGTGAGCCAAGGAGTTGTACAAAAGGATTGTCTTCCTAAGACCGCTTGGCCTCCGACTTGATGTTAAAAGCGATGACTGGAACCATCCTCTATACTGGTCATTACCCTCTAAATAAAGGTCAGCAGGGAATCTTAAGCCTTCTTTAACATCTAAAACACCTGAATGAGACGAACCTGAGTCGAACCATACATCCATAATATCCTTTTCCTGAGTAAATTCAGTACAAGAGCATGCATCACACTTTGTTCCTGAAGGAAGAATATCCGCAGGATTTGTTTCATACCACGCAGTTGAACCTTTCTCAGCAAATAGTTTAGAAACCGCCTTTATTGATTCTTCTGTAATCAATTCCTTTCCACATTCCTTACAATAGAAAATCGGAATAGGAACACCCCATGTTCTTTGTCTGGAAATACACCAGTCGCTTCTGTCAGCAACCATACCTGTAATTCTGTCTTCACCCCATTTTGGAATCCAGCGAACACCCTTGATTGCCTCAATTGCCGCGTCCTTAATGTCATCTACTGACGCAAACCACTGCTCTGTAGCACGGAAAACAATAGGCTTGTGACATCTCCAGCAATGAGGATACTGATGGATGATATCTTCAATTGCATAAAGAGCATTTAATTCTTTTAGTTTTTCAATTATTTTAGCATTCGATTCTTCGTAGAATAGTCCGTTAAATTCTCCTGCTAATTCATTTAGATATCCTTTTCCGTCAACAGGAACAATAATCGGGATATCCTTATAATTTCTGCAGGCAACATAGTCTTCTGCACCGTGTCCGGGAGCCGTGTGTACACAACCCGTACCAGCATCTAAAGTTACATGGTCGCCAACAATTACCAATGAATCGCGGTCAATGAAAGGATGAGCACAGCGGATAAGTTCAAGCTCTTTTCCTGTGTACTGTGCAACAATCTCATAATCAGAAATTTTACCTGCGCTCATAACATTTTCAATAAGTTCATGAGCTAAAACATAATACTCACCATTTGCCTTTACTAAACTGTAGGTAAAGTCAGGATTTAAGGCAATAGCTACATTTCCGGGCAATGTCCAAGTTGTCGTTGTCCAGATTACAAAGTAGATATCATTTTTGTCAATACCTGTATCTTTAAATACCCCATTATCTTCAGAAACTCTGAACTTAACATAAATAGAGCTTGTTTTGTCCTCTTCATACTCAATTTCTGCTTCAGCTAAGGCTGTTTCGCAATCTGTACACCAATAAATAGGCTTTAGACCTTTATAAATATAGCCTTTTTTAGCCATTTCGCCAAAGATTTCTATCTGTTTTGCTTCAAATTCAGGCGCAAGTGTAAGGTATGAATTATCCCAATCACCTAAAGATCCTAGTCTTTTAATCTGCGATTTTTGATTTTCTACCTGAGACAGAGCAAAATCACGACACATATCACGGAATTTTACAATACCTACTTCATGTCTGTTAACACCAAGCTTTTTAATCGCCTGTCTTTCGATAGGAAGACCGTGTGTATCCCATCCATGAATATATGGAGCACAAAAACCATCCATATTTTTAAATCTTGTAATAACATCCTTTAATGTCTTGTTGAGTGCGTGACCCATATGCATATCGCCGTTTGCGTATGGAGGTCCGTCATGAAGTATAAAAAGCGGTTTTCCCTCATTATTTTTCATAAGCTTTTCATACATGTTCTCATCTTGCCATTTTTTTAATATTTCAGGTTCTCTTTGAGGAAGATTTGCCCTCATTGAAAACTCAGTGTTAGGCAAATTAAGAGTCTTTCCGTAATCTTCTGCCATAAATATTTCTCTCCTAACTTTTTATATGCTAAGACTAAATCTCTTCAGTCTCAATTGTCTCATTATTGTCTGTTTCTTCTATTTTTTCAATTCTTTTTGTTTCTTCTTCAAATCTTCTAGTCTCAGTAATGCTTGCAGTTTCTTCCTTAGGAAGTTCATCTAACATTCCAAGATATGTATTTAAAACTGTCTTGAGTTTTGCACGAAGAAGTGAACTTCTTCCTTCTATTTCTGCGCACTCACGATTCAATTCTTTTATACGGTTATCCATATCGTTCATTATTTCCTGAGCGCGTACTTTAGCTTCTTTTACTATTGTATCCGACTGTTCGTGTGCAGTTTTAATAATTTCTTCACTTGTTCTTTGTGCTGAAATTATCGCACTTCGCATTGTTTCTTCCATTTCCTTATAATTTTCAATTGCGTCAGTTAAAATAGCATTTTTATCCTTAAGACTTGCATTTTCACGGTAAATCCTTGCATAATCCTTAGAAAGCTCCGTCAAAAATGTTTCTACCTCGTCAATATCATATCCGCGAAAACCTTTTTTAAATTCCTTATTTTCTAAATCAACAGGCGTAATCATAGTTTTTCTTCCTTTCGCTTAGTTAAATATATTTTTTTATTTCAAGCACAGTTCTTCCCTTACGGGTTTCGCCTGCAACGCTCTTTATAATAAATCTTCCGTGATGTCTTATTGATATAACATCACCCTCTTTAAGCTTTTTATCAGGATTGTTTTCCAATATGAAATTCACATTCACATTATCGCCTAAAATATGCTTTGAAGAATCAGCACGAGACATCGAAGTCACCGATGACACTACTGCATCTAATCTTAAAGATGAAACAATTACCTTTAAAATCTTAAATTCGTGTCTTAGTAAAACAACATAATCCTCATCTGCTTCACACACTTCAACTTTTTTTCTTCCAACAGTTTTTAAGTTATATAAAATGTAATCAGATGCTTTTTCCTCGCACATAATTATGGCTTTATCGCAATCAAAATAAATATCACCTATCATTTCGCGTTTTATTCCAAGCCCTAAAACAGAACCCAAAATATCTCGATGCGAACAACCTGATGCGTTTAAAATCATTAGTGGTTTTATAGGAAACGCACATTTATCAGGCACCATGAAATCAGGAAAAAAGCCCAACATAACCCTTTCACTGTCCTCATTTCCGCCATATGCCATATATGTAACATCTGCAGATAAGCGAAATCTACTCTTAAATACTGCAAGCTCATGCGGACTCACAAAATGAGAAAAACGAACACTCTTGTACTTTAGTACAGACTGCTCGAAATCCTCACACCTTGAAAGCCATTCATTATCTATTGAATGTGCATTCGGTCTCATATTAGTTTACAAAAGGAAAACCGCTTGCTTTTGCACCTTCACGATAGTTTCCTGTTACTTCTACATTGCTGGGAGTAATAAGGAATATTCTGTTAGAAACATTCTGTATTTTTCCTCCAACACCATAAACTGCACCAGAAAGAAAATCTACTACTCTGCGTGTTGTTTCGTTATCGAGCTTTTCTAAATTTGCAACGATTGGCTTTCTGTTTTTTAAGTGGTCTGCAGCATCTTTTGCATCGTCAAAGTTTAAAAACTGAATTACAACAACTTTAGACGGAGCACCGCCTGCAATAGAAGAAACTTTTGCTCTTCTTCCTAATGGTGCAACAGGTTCTATTA
>JAZSQN010000150.1:0-4925 GCA_045537995.1 Congzhengia sp.
GTATTTCCAGAAAATTCATTTAAAAATGTAAATATAATTGATATATATAATGTATATGAAGGAGCATATAATGAAATAATACTCTGCGCAGAAGGAAATATAAAGAAGTATATAAATAAGTTAAAAACCCCTTTAAATCTACGTTTTGCAGAGTTTTTTGAAGATGAAAAAAATGTTAAAAAATATAAAATTGCCAATATAAAAAAATTGTATTGACATTTTAAAACAAATAAATTATAATTACTTAAGTAATATCCCTTAGGGAAAATGAAAGAGGATTAAAATGGAAAAACAAGTTATACTTACTTATGAAAGGTTAAAAGAGCTAGAAAAGGAATTAGAATATCTAAAAACAGAAAAAAGAAAAGAAGTTTCAGAAAAAATAAAAGTAGCAAGAGGGTTTGGCGATTTATCAGAAAACGCTGAATACGATGAAGCGAAAAAAGAGCAAGGAGAGGTAGAGGTTAAAATTGTTAACCTTGAAAAAATGCTCAAAAACGCAAAAGTAATTGATGAAGACGAAATTGATACAAGCAAAGTTGTTGTGGGTACAAAGGTTAAGATTTTAGATATTGATTTTGAAGAAGAAACAGTATATGAAATAGTAGGTTCTACAGAAGCAAATCCTGCTCAGGGTAAGATTTCAGATGAATCACCTTTAGGTCATGCACTGCTCGGAGCTGTTCCTGAACAGGTAGTAAAAGTAGTTTCTCCAAATGGCGAATACGAAGTGAAAATTTTAGAAATAAGTAAATAAAAAACTTTTAAAACCGCACTGTTGTGCGGTTTTTTTATTATTGTTTCATGTGAAACAACATATTTTATAAATAATCAAAAATTATTGCATAAAGTAAAAAAATATAGTATAATTATTGTGTAATTTATGCAAAAGAAAGGTTTTTGATAATGGGAAAGGTTATAGTGATTGCAAATCAAAAAGGAGGTGTCGGTAAAACCACGACATCTATTAATTTAAGTGCATATTTGGGAGATTCTAAAAAGAAAACGCTTTTAATAGACTGCGACCCTCAGGGAAACACATCAAGCGGTATTGGAATAGATAAGGAAAATTGTGAAGAGTCTATTTATAATGTCCTTGTAAACGGAGAAAAAATAAAGGAAAATATAAAGGAAACTCAATATAAAAATTTAGATATAATACCGTCAAATGTGGATTTAGCAGGTGCTGAAATTGAACTTGTTTCAATGAAAAACAGGGAGTTTTTATTAAAAAGTGCTATAAAAGAAATAAAAGAAGAATATGATTTTATATTAATAGACTGCCCTCCTTCATTAGGACTTTTAACATTAAATGCATTTGCTGCAGCAGACAGCGTTATCATTCCTATTCAGTGCGAATATTATGCTTTAGAAGGATTAGGACAACTTACAAAAACCATTTCTACAATAAGGCAAAATATAAATTCTGATATAGAAATAGAAGGAATTTTGCTGACAATGTTTGATAAACGAACAAACCTTTCTACTGTAGTATATGATGAGGTTAAAAAGTTTTTTCCCGAGAAGGTATATAAAACTGTAATTCCTCGAAATGTTCGTCTTTCAGAAGCTCCAAGCTTTGGAGAGGCTATAATATCATACGACAGGTTTTCAAAGGGAGCGTCAAGCTATAAAGCTCTTGCTAAGGAAGTAATAAAGAACAATAAGGAGAAATAAAATGGCTAAAAAAGGTTTAGGAAGAGGATTAGGTGCGCTGCTTGATGCGGGAAGCGTGATAGAAACAACTACCGAGTCAGAACGCGATGTAAAAAAAATAAAAATAACTCAGATAGAGCCAAACAAAACTCAGCCGAGAAATGTATTTGATGAAGAAAAAATACAGGATTTAGCGGAGTCTATCAGGGAATATGGCGTGATTCAGCCTATTGTTGTAAAGCTTAATAATAATGGATTTTATACAATAATTGCAGGTGAAAGGCGCTGGAGAGCGGCAAGATATGCAGGTCTTAAAGAAATTCCTGCGGTAATAAAGGATGTTTCAGAGCAAACAGAAAAGGAAATTACTTTAATAGAAAACATTCAAAGAGAAAATTTAAATGCACTTGAAGAAGCAGCGGGCATAAAGGAATTAATGGAAGAATACGGCTTAACACAGGATGAAGTGTCAAAAAAAATAGGAAGAAGCCGTTCAGCTGTTGCAAACATATTAAGACTTTTAAATTTACCTGAAGAAATAAAAACATTATTAAAGGAAGAAAAACTCTCACAGGGCCATGCCAGAGCCATTCTTTCAATTAATGATAAAAGATTAGCACAAGAAGTAGTTAAAAAAATTATAGCGCAAGGTTTAAGTGTAAGACAGACGGAAAACTATATTTCAAGCCTTTTAAAAGAAAAAAAGGAGAAAAAACCTTCAAAAGAAGAAATAGAAATTACACGCTACATAAAATCATTAGAAGAAAGCCTGTCTTCCGATTTGGGTACGAAAATAAAAATTGTAAACAAGAAAAACAAAGGGCGTATAGAAATCCCATACTCATCAGTAGAAGATTTTGAAAGAATAATTAATCTTATAAAAAAATAAATGTTTCACGGGAAACAATTAAGGAAAGCAAGAAAGCTTTCCTTTTTTTATGCACTTTTTACAGTTTAAAATATATAATTTTGTTTATATTTAACTCATACAATATAAAGGAAAAAAGAAAACGAATGTCGAAAATAATAATATAACCGTTTACGGGAATAATAGCCGAAAGGTTTATATATTAAGGAGGAAAGATTATGACTAACACCGAAAACATAAGAAATATGTGTATGCTTGCACATTCAAATGCAGGCAAAACCTCACTTGTTGAAGCAATGCTTCAAAAAGCAGGCGTAATTGACAGAATTGGCAATACTGAAGAAGGCAACACTATATCGGATTTTGACGCTGAAGAAATAAAGAGAAAAATTTCTTTAAATACATCTATAATCCCTGTTGAGTGGAACGGCGTTAAGATTAATCTTTTAGATACTCCCGGAACACCGGATTTTATCGGAGAACAGTTAGAGGGTGCATCTGTTTGCGGAAGCGCCTTGATTGTTGTGAGTGGTAAATCGGGAGTTTCTGCCGGAACTGAAAAAGCATGGAACATAGCAAGAACAAAGGCGAAAATAGTTTTTGTAAATAAATTAGATGACATGAAAGCAGACTACGCAAAGGTTGTAGAACAGCTAAATGACACCTTTGGGCGTTCAATTGCTCCGTTTACATTCCCTATCAAAGAGGGGGAAAAATTAACCGGCTTTGTTGATGTAATAAAGATGCGTGCAAAAATGTTTTCTCCTGACGGAGACACCCATAAATACGAGGAAGTTCCCGAAAACTTTAAAGAAATCGCAGACAGAAGCCGTGAATTGCTCTTAGAAGCTGTTGCTGAGGTTTCAGAAGAGCTCATGGAAAAATATTTTGCAGGTGAAGAGTTTACAGAAGAAGAAATAAAAAAGGCGTTAAGGATAGGTATCAAAGACGGAACGGTTGTTCCTGTTATATGCGGAAGCGTAAATGCGAAAATAGGTATAACCCATCTGTTAAATACAATTGCAGATTATATGCCGGCACCAAATGAATTCATACATATTGAAGGTGAAAACAAAAAGACAGGCGAAATTGCAGAAATTGTTTGCGAATCGGAAAAACCCACAGTTTTGCATGTGTTTAAAACAGTTGTTGACAACTATGTAGGTAAGCTTTCGTATTTTAAGGTATTATCAGGAACAATAAAACCGGATACTGTTTTAGTAAATCCCGCTCAGGGAAAAGAAGAAAAGGTTTCTAAAATATATACTATTTGCGGTAAAAAGCAGACAGAGGTAAAAGAATTAAAGGCCGGTGATATTGGTGCTACAGCAAAGCTTTCTGTGACAGAAACAGGCGACACATTGTGCGATCCTGCCTTTCCGGTTGCTATAGGAGCAATTTCTTTCCCGAAACCCGTTTTGTCACTTGCTATCGAGCCTAAGGCAAAAGGTGATGAAGAAAAAATAAGCGCGTCTTTAGCAAAGCTTGCCAGCGAAGACAAAACATTTACCTTAGTAAGAGATAACGAAACACACGAATCTATTATTTCGGGCGTGGGAGAGCAGCACTTAGCAGTAATTTGTTCAAAGCTTGAGGGAAAATTCGGCGTGTCTGTTAACTTGAAGGAGCCAAAAACACCGTATAGAGAAGCTATTAAAACGAAGGTTCGTGCAGAAGGAAAACATAAAAAACAATCAGGAGGACACGGACAATACGGTCATGTTGTTATAGAATTTGAGCCTGTTTATGAGGCAGATGATTTAATCTTTGAGGAAAAGGTTGTAGGCGGTGCTGTTCCTAAAAACTTCTTCCCCGCAGTAGAAAAAGGCTTGCGAGATGCTATGAAGGAAGGCGTTTTGGCAGGATATCCGATGGTTAATTTAAAGGCAACGCTCCTAGATGGCTCATACCACGCAGTAGACTCTTCAGAAATGGCGTTTAAAACCGCAGCAACAATCGCATATAAAGAAGGGTTACCAAAAGCAAATCCGGTAATATTAGAGCCTGTTGGAACGGCGAAGGTTTTAGTTCCAAATAACTATACAGGAGATGTCGTAGGAGACTTAAATAAAAGGCGAGGCAGAATTTTAGGAATGAACCCTGTTGACAATGTAAATACAGAGGTAGAGGCAATAGTTCCGGCATCAGAAATGAAAAAGTATGCAACGGATTTAAGAGCTATTACTAACGGTCGCGGATCATTCAGTTATGAAATAACAAACTACGAAGAAGCACCGCAGGTTATAGCAGAGCAGGTTATTAAAGCAGCAAAACAATAAAATAAAAAAAGAACCGCACAACGGCGGTACTTCTTAGGGAGAAGTCGGTTTTGGCTTGTAATTTTCCGCTGATAGTACGCAAAAAAATGCAGACATACGCCAGTATGCCTGCATTTTTTATG